>CAMDHB010000225.1 GCA_945897655.1 Pseudorhodobacter antarcticus | reverse complement strand
CCTTGCCATAGATCGCAATGATCTGCGTCTTCTTTGTCGGCTCGCCCTGAGGGATTTCCAGCGTAGGTTCTTCGTTGTCTTCGTCGCGCAGGCGCTGGTCGAAGTCCTTCAAGTTCGGGATGTCGAGTGTCATGCGTGGCCCCTCCAGTCGAGTATCATTTTCAGGCATCCGGTTTCCGTGAATGCCGTTTCATAGGCGCGGGGCGCGTCGGCGGCCCGTGCCGTGTGCGTGATCAATCCGCCCAGCGACAGCGAGCCGGATTCCACCAGCTGCCGCGTTGCGATCATGTCCTCGGGTGCCCATTCGGCCGCGATGCGGAACCGTGCTTCCTTCATGAAGGCGGGCGGAAAGGCAAAGCTGATGGGCGCGGTGTAAAACCCCGCCAGAACCACTTCGCCACCCCTGGCTATCCGCCCGATCAGCGTGTTCAACAGATCCGGCGCGCCCGATGCGTCATAGATCGACTTGTAATCCCGGCGCGCATCGGCGTCCGGATGCACAACCTGGTATCCAACCGCGCCCGCCTGCCGGTCCGCACTGGTTTCCCAAACGGTCGGCGGCTTGGCCCCTGCGGCCACGGTCAACCGCGCCAGCAACCGCCCCAGCACGCCGTGCCCGACGATCAGATCCGGCAGCGCCTTGTCAAACCCCGCCATCGCATGACGCGCCGTCGCGGCCAGCGCCAGCAAGGCACCTTCCGCCCCATGCGCCGCATCAATCCGTGTCACACGTGCGCCCGGCGTCACCAGATGGCGCGCCGCACCCCCGAACAACCCACGCACCGGCCCGGCGTCAATCGCGCCAAAGCAGTTGGCCCCCGGCACGAACACATGCTCGCCCACCGTCAGCCCCGAATCAGGCCCGGCTTCAACCACCTCACCCGCCGCCTCGTATCCCGGCACCAAGGGGTATCCCATGCCCGGAAAGGGCGGCATCTGACCGGACCAGAACAGCTTTTCCGTGCCCGTCGATATGCCTGAATGGGCAATCTCAATGACCACATCCGCCGCACCCGGCGCGGTCAAGGACAACTCCTGCAGCGAAAGCTGCTGCGGCGCGGAAAGGATGACAGCTGTGGTTCTCACTTTGGTCCCTTGGCCTCCCGTGCTTCGGTCCGCGTCCGTGACTGGACTCGTCTGCTGTGCTCAGGTCGTTGTTGTCACTTTAACCTGACACTTTCGGGTGTCAATCAAAATAGACATATTGATCTGGATCATTGCAGATTCAGCCGCGATCTGCCGTCACGACCGAAGTGACAAAGGGCCGATGTCCCCGGATTTCCTTGATATTCTGGAAACCGGCGGATTGCAGCAGCTTGCCAATGTCCTGACCCGATCTGGTACGCCCGGTTTGCATCGCCATCGTGTAAACCGCAAAGTACACATCGGTCGCCCGGTCCGGCCGCTCACCGCCCGACATCGGCTCTGACACGATCAATCGGCCACCTTTGGGCAGCGCGGCATGAACACCGGCCAACAACCGCGCGACCGTTTCGTCGTTATGGTCATACAGAACACGAATCAGGCTGATCGCATCCGCACCCACAGGCAGCGGGTCGTCACGGAAACTGCCGGGATGCACTGTGATTCGCGCCCCCAGCCGCGCCCCGGCCACCACCACCGGCAAATCGAACAGGCTCAGCGCCAGGTTCGGGTACTTGTCGCCCACCGCCGTCACGAACGCGCCCGTGCCGCCGCCAATATCCATCAAGTGCCGCACACCGCGCAGATCGACCATCCGCAGCGTATCCTCGGCCACCAGAACCTGACTGTCCGCCATCAGCCGCGAATAGGTCGCCGTCACCTCCGGATCGACCGCCCCCGCCGCACCAAAGACATAGGGCCAGAACCGCGCCAGTTCCGTATCCTGCCCGCCCCGCCAGAACGCGACCGGGTCTGCCAGATCTGCATAAAGTGCCCGGTGATGGCGCACCATCCCCTCCAGCCCCGGCACACCCAGCATCGCCGCCCCGCGCAGGGCCAGGCCAAATCCGTCCCGCTCGCGCCGCAGCAACCCCAACGCCGCCCCGGCCTGCAGCAAAACCTGCATCCGCGCTACCGGCACCTCGCACCGCCCCGCCAGATGCGCCACCGACTGCGGCCCGCCTTCGAGCAAATGCAGCACCCGCAATTCCACCAGCGCCATCAACGCCTGCGCGTTGACAAACCCGGCGACAATATCAAACAGCGCCTCACCCTCGGCCCGCACAATGCGCCGCAAAACCGGCACCCGCGCTGCCCAGGCCTGAAACCCGCGCGACGTCGCCAGCCACAGCATCCGCGCTCGCAAACCCACCGCAGGCTGCGGTTGCATCAAGGGAACATCCGCCACCCGTCAGCCCCGTGTCTGGGCAAAGGCGGGTGCCACCGGCGTCATCCGCTCGGCATAGCGGCGCACCATGTCGGCCAGCATCGCCTCACCCGGGCAAGAGGGAATGGACGCAATCGCGCCCCCCAAGATGTCCTTCAACCGCCGAATCGCCCCCTGCACGCCCAACTCAGCCACCGCGTTTGGCCGCGCATGAATGGCATCCTGCCCCGCCGGTTTGCCCAGCGTCTCCGAATCATACAAGGCATCGCGCAAATCGTCGGCGACCTGAAACGCCTCCCCGATTCGCGCGCCCAATTCTTCCCACGGCTCGGCATCCTGCCCCGCCGCAATCGCGCCCATCTGCGTCGCCGCAATGAACAGCGCCCCGGTCTTGGCCCGGTGATAGGCCGACAGGTTCACCTGCGCCTCACTCTCCCAGCCCTGTCCCGCACAAATCCCGCCCGGCATCCCCGTGCGCTGCGACAGCACCTTGATCAGCTTCAGCGCCCGCCCCGGCTGATCCCCTGCCGCATCCGCCAGCACCTCGAACCCCAGCACAATCAGACTGTCGCCCGTCAAAACGGCCAACGGTTCGCTGAAGGCCTTGTGCACCGAAGCCTTGCCCCGCCGCGTATCGGCATCGTCAAAACACGGCAAATCGTCATGCACCAAAGACGCCGAATGGATCAACTCCAACGCCACCGCCGCCGCATCCGACAGGGCTGGCCGGTCATCGCCGCAGGCCGCCGCCACACTCAGCAGGATCGTAGGCCGGATCCGCGCCCCGCCCGGCGTCACGGCATAATGCAACGCCTGCGCCAACCGGCCCGGCGCATCGCCACCATTCCCCTGCGCACGCAAAATCGCGGCAGCAGTCGCATTCTCAATCCGGGTGATCAGGGACATCGGGCCTCCAAAGGCAGGCAGTCAGGACGCTATGTAAATCTGAATGGACAGATTTGTGTAAATCATACTGGACAGTTTCCAGCCTTAAGTCAACAATCGCTTGAAATGAGAAACCAAGCTCCCCAGCGGATTGTCGTGATCGGCGCAGGCATCGGCGGCCTGTGCGCCGCCGTCCGCCTTGCCGCAAAAGGCGCCGACGTCACGGTGATCGACGCCCACTCCACCCCTGGCGGCAAGATGCGCACCCTGCCCAGCGCCGCAGGCCCGGTCGATGCCGGCCCCACCGTCCTGACCATGCGCCATGTGCTGGATGATGTATTTGCCGCCGCCGGAACCGCGCTGGACGATCACCTCACCCTCCTGCCCCAACCCCTGCTGGCCCGCCACTGGTGGCAAGACGGCTCCACCCTTGACCTGCATGCCGACATGGACGCCAGCGCCGCCGCCATCGCCGCCTTTGCAGGCGCGCGGGCCGAGGCTGACTTTCGCCGCTTCAACCGGCTATCGGCCAGCCTTTACACCGCCTTCGACGCCCCCATGATGCAGGCCCCCCGCCCTCAGATGGCCCGCATCGCCCTGAACGCCCTTGCCCACCCCACCGCCTGGCCCGCCCTTCTGCCCGGTCGCACCCTGACCCAGCAGCTCGCCCGCTCCTTCCAGGACCCACGCCTGCGCCAGCTCTTCGGCCGCTATGCCACCTATGTCGGCGGCATCCCCGATTACTCCCCCGCCGTCCTGTCCCTCATCTGGCGGGCCGAGGCGCAGGGCGTCTGGGCCGTCCAAGGCGGCATGCACAATCTGGCCCGGGCCTTGGCCCAACTTGCCACCGCCAAGGGCGCCGCCTTTCATTACGCCGTCACGGCCCGCAAGATCGAATCACGCAGCGGTCAGGTGACCGCCGTCGCCCTGTCCGATGGCCAAACCCTGAAATGCGATGCCGTCCTCTTCAACGGCGACCCCGCCGCCCTTGTGGCGGGCCTCCTCGGCAACGGCGCCCAACAGGCCCTGCCCGCCAGCGCCGCCAACCCGCGCAGCCTGTCCGCCCATGTCTGGACCTTTGCTGCCCGTCCCTCAGGTCCCGACCTGGCCCTGCACAACCTCTTTTTCGCCTCGGACCCGGCCCTTGAATTCGGCCCCATCGCCGAAGGTCGCATGTCCACCGAATCGACCCTGTATATCTGCGCCCAAGACCGCCAAAGCCAAACCCGCCCCCCCGGCCCCGAACGCTTTCAAATCATCCTGAACGCCGCCCCCAAATCCACTGTCGGAGAGCTCGACCAATGCCGAACCCGAACCTTCACGCGGCTGGCCCGCTTCGGCCTGACCTTCGATCCGATGCCAGCGGATCAGACCTGCACGCCCCCCTCGGGCTTCGCAGCGCTGTTTCCGGGGTCGCAGGGGGCGCTATATGGCCGGTCGCCACACGGGATGCTGGCCTCGTTTCAACGGCCCATGGCGCGGACACGGCTCAAGGGTCTGTATCTGGCGGGCGGCGGGGCGCATCCGGGGGCGGGGGTGCCGATGGCGGCCTTATCCGGTCGGCACGCGGCCGAGGCGATCTGGAACGACCGCGCTTTGACGTAACCGTCGCCCCCGATGGCTATGCCTGGTGGTATGTCGATGGCGTGTCCGATGACGGCAAACGCGCCGTCTCCGTCATCGGCTTCATCGGGTCCGTGTTCTCACCCTGGTACGCCTGGTCCGGCCGCCGCGACCCCGCCAACCACTGCTGCATCAATGTCGTGACCTACGGCCCCGGCGGCCGCTTCACCATGACAGACCGGGGCCGTTCCGCCCTGCGGCAAAGCCCCGATTCGCTGACCGTCGGCCCCAGCCAGATGCGTTGGGAAAACGGTACCCTCGTCATCGACGTCAACGAGGTTTCCGCCCTCCCCCTCATCTCCCGCGTGCGCGGCCAGATCCGCCTGACCCCCAGTGCCGTGACGGAGGTCGAGGCGCTTTTGACCCCCTCCGCCTCCCACATCTGGCGCCCCTTCGCCCCCTCCTCGCGAATCGAAGTGGATCTGACCCAAGGCCACCGCTGGTCCGGCCACGGCTACTTCGACGCCAACTTCGGCACTGCGGCGCTGGAGGCTGATTTTCAACGCTGGACATGGGGCCGCTATCCCCGCGCAAACGGCGGCACCACCTGCTTTTACGACGGCATCCGCCGCGACGGCACCACCCTCGCCCTTGGCCTTGATGTCACTGCATCAGGCGCGGCCAGCGAAATCGCCCCGCCCCCCCTGGCCAAACTTTCCCGCACCGCCTGGGCCCTCAGCCGCGAAACCCGTTGTGACGCAGGCTCCAAACCCCGCCAGACCAAGCCCCTGCTCGACGCCCCCTTCTACAGCCGCTCCGTCGTCAGCACCGTCATCAATGGCGAACCCGTGACTGGTGTCCACGAAGCCCTCGACCTGAACCGCTTCGCCAACCCGGTCATCAAATCGATGCTCGCCGTCCGCGTCCCCCGCCGCGCGCGCTGGACCTTCGCAACCCCCTGACGCAACCCGCCCCGGGCGGAACAGGAAACGCCCCGCGTTTCCCCGCCCGCCGCGACCAAGGTTCAGGTCGACCGGCTCAGCCCTTCCAACACAGGGCAGCGCCCGACCTGGAGGGCGAGAAGCGCCCTCCAAGGGGAGGGCCCCTCTCGGCGATTGCAGGCGCAATCGCCTGCCGGGCAACGGGGCGCTGGCCTCTGGTGGATGGGCTGAACCAGTTCAATTGAACCTTGGTCGCGGCGGGCGGGGAAACGCGGGGCGTTTCCGTGTCCGCCCGGACTCGACGACCTCTCTATGGCCAAGGC
>CAMDHB010000224.1 GCA_945897655.1 Pseudorhodobacter antarcticus | reverse complement strand
CTTGGGATGTGAGGGCGCGGGTGTAGCTGCTGGCCAAGGCCGGAGCGCCGACGAGCATGACCTTTTGGCCAAGCCAGTAGGGTTTGGCCCCGGCCAGTTCGATGCCGATCAAAAGGCCTGATAGGCGGGCGCGGGATTGGGCTGGGGTCAGGCCGTGGAGCAGGAATTCGGCGCGGAGAGAGAACAGGCGGGCGGCGAACTTGTCGGGGCTTTGCAAGGCGTCCTTGACGCCATCGTCAAAGGCGGCGTCGTCCCAGCCCTCGGCCATGCCGTGGCGCAGGACGGACCCTGTGGAGAGGAGGGCGAAAAGCTCACCCGTCATGAAGGTTTGGAAGCTAACGACTTCACCGGCGGAGACATGGACCCATTTGGAATGGGTGCCCGGGTGGCAGATGACACCGTCAAAGCCGGGGTGGAGGGCGAGGACGCCTGCGACCTGGGTCTCTTCGCCGCGCATCACATCGGCGGGGCGGTCTTGGGACAGGCCGGGGGCGATGTGGAAGGTGAGGCGGGGGTCGTGGGTGGGGACGTGGGTGATGCCCTTGGCATCGACCGGGGTGCAGGGGGTGGCGCGGTATTTCGCCTCGGACCAGCCCTGGCGGGCGCCGACCATGCCGCAGGCGAGCACCTGGGTGGGACGTGTGAGCCAGGGGTCAATGAGGCGCAGGAGGGCGGGTTCGAACTGGTCGGGGGTCAGTTTGCCCATGCCATCATCCGAGGTGGCCTCGGCCAGGGGGCCGGTGGGGCCAATGGCCCAGGCCCGCAGATTTGAGGTGCCCCAGTCGACGGCGATCCAGTCAATATCCATGTCGTCCCCCCTTGTGCGCCTGTTTTGCCGTGTTCGGGGGGAAAGGGCAATCGCGGCTTTGGCGGATTTGAGGTGGATCTGGACTTATCACCCTGGGTGCACTGGCGATAACGCCCGCTGGACGGAAGGCGGATGATGCGGCAAAACAAGGGCAATCTGCCCTGTAAAGCGATTCGCAGTTCAAGGAGTTCCGCCATGACCGACGCCACCAATGACATGACCGGTGTGATCGAAGCCGACCGCGCCCATATCTGGCACCATCTGATTCAGCACAAGCCGTTTGAGACGATTGACCCGCGCATCATTGTCGAGGGCAAGGGCATCAAGGTTTGGGACGCCAAGGGCAAGGAGCATATCGACGGCGTGTCGGGCGGTGTCTGGACTGTGAACGTCGGCTACGGGCGCGAGTCGATTGCCAAGGCGGTTTACGAGCAGTTGGTGAAGCTGAACTATTTTGCAGGCTCGGCCGGGTCCATTCCGGGGGCGAACTTTGCCAAGCGGCTGATCGAAAAGATGCCGGGGATGACGCGGGTCTATTACTCGAACTCCGGCTCGGAAGCCAATGAAAAGGTTTATAAAATGGTGCGCCAGATTGCGCATCGGCACCATGGCGGCAAGAAGTACAAGATCCTGTACCGTGACCGCGATTACCACGGGACGACCATCACGGCGCTTTCGAGTGCAGGTCAACCGCAGCGGGCGATGCAGTATGGGCCGTTCACGCCCGGGTTCGTCGAGGTGCCGCATTGCCTGGAATACCGCAAGCAGTGGGATGTTGAGAACTATGGCGAGCGGGCGGCGGATGCGATCGAGGAAGTGATCCTGCGCGAGGGGCCCGATACCGTGGGCGCGATCGTGCTGGAGCCGGTAACGGCAGGCGGTGGCGTGATCGTGCCGCCGGCTGGATACTGGGAGCGGGTTGGCGAAATTTGCAAGAAATACAACGTCTTGCTGCACATAGATGAAGTGGTTTGCGGGGTTGGCCGGACGGGTGTGTGGTTTGGCTATCAGAACTATGGCGTCAAACCGGACTTTGTGACGATGGCCAAGGGCGTCGCCTCGGGCTATGCCGCGATTGCCTGCACGGTGACGACGGAAGCGATCTTCGAGCAGTTCAAGGATGATGCCAGCGACCCGCTGAGCTATTTCCGCGACATCTCGACCTTTGGTGGCTGCACGGCGGGGCCGGCGGCGGCGCTGGAGAACATGCGGATCATCGAGGATGAGGGGCTGCTGGAAAACACCATCGTCATGGGAGAGCGGTTGCGCGCCAATCTGCGGGCGTTGCAGGACAAGCACCGGGTGATTGGCGATGTGCGGGGCGCTGGCCTGTTCTGCGGGGCCGAACTGGTGGCTGACCGGAACACCAAGGAAGCGGCGGATGAGAAGAAGGTCGCGGCGGTGGTGGCCGACTGCATGGCGCAGGGTGTCATCATCGGGATGACCAACCGCAGCCTGATCGGGTTGAACAACACGCTGTGCTTCAGCCCGGCGCTGATTGCGACGGCGGACAATATTGATCACATCACCGATGCGGTGGACCGTGCCTTGATCAAGGTGTTCAACTGAGGCTGAGGGCGGAACCGGGGGTTTCACACCCCCGGGACTCATTGGTTCAAGGAACCAATGAGTCTGCCCCCGTGGAGTATTTGCGCCAAAGTGAAGGGGCGCAAATTTTAGGTAAATTTTAGGGGGTTCGCGGATGCAGATCCCGGCTGAGGCCTTTGTGCTGCCGCCAGTGGCGCGGGGGTCGTTGCAGCAGCGCATCCGGCAGATGGTCACGGAAGGCGTTTTGGCCGGGCGGTTTCGGGCGGGGCAGAAGATGCCGTCGTCGCGGGGGCTGGCCGAGCATTTGCAGGTGTCGCGGTTGACGGTGACGCTGGCCTATGCCGAGTTGGTATCATCGGATTATCTGACGGCGCGGGGACGATCGGGGTATTTCATCTCGGACGCCGCACCTGTGGCGTCGGAATTGCCGAGTTTGGCGGCGCGGGCGGAGGCGGTGGATTTTGGCCGCCTGTCGGGCGCACGGTTTTCGGGGCGCGGCGGGGTGGAGCGGCCGCAGGATTGGGAGCGGTTCGAGTATCCCTTCATCTATGGTCAGGCAGATGCCACCCTGTTTGATCACCAGAACTGGCGTTTGTGTGCCGTGCGGGCGCTGGGGCGGCGCGATTTTGCGGCAATGACGGCGGATTATTATGACCGGGATGATCCGTTGCTGATTGACCATGTGCTGCGCCAGATCTTGCCCCGCCGGGGGATTGCGGCGCGCGAGGAAGAGGTGCTGTTGACCATGGGCGCGCAGAATGCGCTGTGGATTGCGGTGGCCTGTTTGCTTGGGCCGGGGCGGCGGGCGGTGATGGAGAATCCGGGGTATCCGGGTCTGCGGGCGGTGCTGGAGGCGTCAGGGACCGGGGTTGAGACGGTGGATGTGGATGCGCAAGGGCTGCCGCCCGAGGCGCTGCCGAAGGGGGTAGATGTGGTTTTCACCACCGCCAGCCACCAGTGCCCGACCAATGCGACCATGCCGCTGGAGCGGAGGTTGGCGCTGTTGCAAGCGGCAGAGCGGGACGGGTTCATCGTGGTCGAGGATGATTACGAGTTCGAGATGTCGTTTCTGAAGCCGGTGTCGCCTGCGCTGAAATCCTTGGATGCGGGGGGGCGGGTGGTTTATGCGGGGTCATTCTCCAAAAGCGTGTTTCCGGGGATGCGTTTGGGCTATCTGGTTGGGCCGCCGGGGTTTATTCGGGAAGCGCGGGCGTTGCGGCTGATGAGTTTGCGCCATCCGCCGGGGCATATTCAGCGCACGGTCGCCTATTTCCTGAGCCTTGGGCATTATGATGCGCTGATCAACCGGATGCGCACGGCTTACCGCAGACGCCGTCAGGTGATGGAGGAGGCGATTGCGGTGCATGGGCTGACCGTGGCGGGGCAAGGCGGGTTTGGCGGGTCGAGTTTCTGGATGCGGGCGGGGTGTGACACCGAAGCGCTGGCGGCGGATCTGCGGGGGCAGGGCGTGTTGATCGAGCCGGGTCGGGCGTTCTTTGACCCGGGGCGGCCGGACAACCGGCATTATCGGTTGGGGTATAGTTCGATTGCGCCGGCGCGGATCCCGGAAGGGATAGCGCGGATCGCGGCGGCGGAGCGGCGGCTGGGCTAAACTGGACTTATCGCGGTGCCAGTGCTGGCCCTAACGGGGGCAGGCGGCTGGGGCTAGAAGGGCTGCAAACCTATGGGAGACATGACATGAAGATGACCACCGAAGAGGCCTTTATCAAAACCCTGCAGATGCATGGGATCGAGCATGTGTTCGGCATCATCGGGTCGGCCTTCATGCCGATTTCGGACAATTTTCCGCAGGCCGGGATTACCTTTTGGGACTGCGCCCATGAGGGGTCGGGCGGCATGATGGCGGACGGTTTTTCCCGGGCGTCTGGCCGCATGTGCATGATGATTGCGCAGAACGGGCCGGGGATCACCAACTTTGTCACTGCGGTCAAGACGGCCTATTGGAACCATACGCCCTTGTTGTTGGTGACGCCGCAGGCCGCCAACAAGACCATCGGGATGGGTGGTTTTCAGGAAGTGGCACAGATGGACCTGTTCAAGGACATGGTCGCCTATCAGGAAGAGGTGCGCGACCCGAGCCGGATTGCTGAGGTGTTGAACCGGGTGATCGTGAATGCCAAGCGGGCAAGCGCGCCGGCACAGATCAACGTGCCGCGCGATTACTGGACGCAGGTGATTGATATCGACCTGCCGCTGGTGGTGGAGTTTGAGCGGCCTTCGGGGGGCGAAGAGGCACTGGCCGCGGCGGCGGCACTGCTGGCAGGGGCGAAGAACCCGGTGATCCTGAACGGGGCCGGGGTTGTGCTGGGCGGGGCGACCCAGGCCTCGATGGCGCTGGCCGAACGGCTGACGGCGCCGGTTTGCGTGGGATATCAGCACAATGACGCGTTTCCGGGGTCGCATCCGCTGTTTGCGGGGCCGTTGGGGTATAACGGGTCCAAGGCGGCGATGGAGTTGATTGCGAAGGCGGATGTGGTGCTGGCGCTGGGGACGCGGTTGAACCCGTTCTCGACCCTGCCCGGGTACGGCTTGGATTACTGGCCGAAGGAGGCCAAGATCATTCAGGTGGATATCAACCCGGCGCGGATTGGTCTGACCAAGAAGGTGACGGTTGGCATTGTGGGGGATGCCCGCAAGGTGGCCGAGGGGATCTTGGCGCGGCTGCCGGCAAGGGCAGTCGATTCGGCCCGGATGGGGGTCATCAGCCAGACGAAATCGGCTTGGGCGCAGGCCTTGTCGTCGATGGACCATGAGGATGACGATGTGGGCACCACCTGGAACCAACGGGCGCGGGCGGCGAAGCCGGAGTGGATGAGCCCGCGGATGGCATGGCGGGCGATTCAGGTGGCGCTGCCGAAGGAGGCGATCATTTCGTCCGACATCGGCAACAACTGTGCGATTGGCAACGCCTATCCCAGCTTTGAAGCGGGGCGGAAATATCTGGCGCCGGGGCTGTTCGGGCCTTGTGGGTACGGCTTGCCCTCGGTCGTCGGAGCCAAGATTGCTTGCCCTGATGTGCCGGTGGTGGGCTTTTCGGGCGACGGGGCCTTTGGCATTGCCGTCACCGAACTGACGGCGATCGGGCGGCCGGAGTGGCCTGCGATCACGCAGGTGGTTTTCAGGAACTATCAGTGGGGGGCCGAGAAGCGGAACTCGACGCTGTGGTATGATGACAATTTCGTTGGCACCGAGCTCGATGAGGGTGTCAGCTATGCCGGGATTGCGCGCGCCTGCGGGTTGCAAGGCGTTGTGGCGCGGACGATGGAGGAGCTGACGGCGGCGCTGCGGCAGGCGATCACGGATCAGATGAATGGCAAGACCACGCTGATCGAGGCGATGATCAATCAGGAGTTGGGCGAGCCCTTCCGCCGCGATGCGATGAAAAAGCCTGTGGTGGTGGCGGGGATTTCGCGCGCTGACATGCGTCCGCAGCAGTGATGCCATTTGGCATGAGTTATGAGGCGGCGGCCTTTATGGCCGTCGCCTGTTTGATTGCGGCGTTTGTGCGGGGATATTCGGGGTTCGGGTTTTCGGCGCTGGTGGTGTCGGCAAGCGCGCTGGTGATGGACCCGTTGCGGATTGTGGGCGTGGTGATGGTCTGCGAGTTCGTGATGACGTTCCAGCAATGGAGGGGCGTCAAGGCGGGGGTCGATTGGCGACGGGTGTTGGCGTTGAT
>CAMDHB010000223.1 GCA_945897655.1 Pseudorhodobacter antarcticus | reverse complement strand
CGCCTCATCCTCGATCATCCAGCGTGGGAAGAAGGTGGTCAGGGCCATTTCGGTAAAGACGACAAGTTTGGCCCCGCGGCCGTGGGCTTCGCGCATCATCTCCAACAGGCGGGCAACGGTTTGGGCGCGGGTTTCGGATTTTGCGATTGGCCCCATCTGTGCGGATGCGGTGATCAGGTGTCGTGGCATCAAACCCTCCTCAGGTTGATCAGCGCGGCGGCAAAGGCTGCCGCGGCCCCGACACCGTCGATGACCTTGAGCCCGTGTTCCGCCTCCATCTTGGCGGCAAGGTCGGCCATTCCGGCGCAGCCCAGGACGATGGCCCCAACGCCATCTTCTGCCTTGGCGCGGGCAATTTCGGCAGACACCTTGGGCACGGCGTCTGAGGTTTCGTCTTCCAGGTCCAGCACCTGAACCCCGGCCGCGCGCACACGGACACAAGCCGCCGCAAGGCCGTAATGGGCGAGGTTTTCTTGCAGGATCGGAATGGCGACAGGCACGGTGGTGACGACGGAAAACCGCCCGCCCAGCATCATGGCGGCGTGAAAGCCAGCCTCGCCAATGCCCAGAACGGGGATGGAAACACGGGCGCGGGCATCATCCAGAGCGGGGTCATCGAAGCAGGCGATGATGATGGCATCGGCCCCGGCGGCGGCGGCGCGGTCGACTTCGGCCAGAACGTAAGGGCGGCAGATGGCGTCATCTTCGGGGCCCTGAATGGCGGGGGGGGAGGCGTGGCAGGTGATGCCTTCGATCACGGCGCCCGGGGCGGCGTTGCGGGCGGCAAGTGCGGCCTTTTCGGTCATGGACACGGTGGAGTTGGGGTTGATCACGACGATCTTCATCAGACCATTCCCTTTCCGGCGTCCGACCCGTTGCGGGCGCGCCGACGTTGCATGATGGTGACAGACAGGATCACGAGCCCGACCAGGGACAGCGAAAAGACCGTGGTCAAGGTACCAAGCGCGTAAAGCACGGGCGAGGTTACGTTGGTGGTCATGCCCCAGATTTCCAGGGGCAGGGTGTTGCGGCTGCCGGACACAAGGATGGTGCGGGCAATTTCGTCATAGCTGAGGGTGAAGCCGAACAGGGCCACTCCGACGAGCGCCGGCGCGATCAGGGGCAGGACGACATGGGCGAAGACCTGCCATGTGCTGGCGCCCTGGTCGCGTGCGGCCTCCTCATATGCGGGGTTGAAGCGGTTGAAGACGGCGAACATGATCAGGATGCCGAAGGGCAGGGTCCATGTCAGATGCGCGCCAAAGGCCGAGGTGGCCCAGTGGCTGCCAATGCCGGTGCGGTCAAACAAGAGGCCAATGCCTAGTGAGACAAGGATGGACGGGATCACCAAAGCGCCGATCACGAGATAGAACAGTACGGTCGACCCTGGAAACCGCCGCCGGAACGCGAGCCCGGCCATGACCGAGACGACGACGGTGGTGACCATGACCATCAGGCCAAGGGTCAGCGAGCGCCGGAAGCTGCCCCAAATGTCGCCCACGGCTTGTTCCATGAACAATTCGCGGAACCAGTTCAGCGACACGCCGCGCATGGGGAAGGTCAACCCGCCTTCGGCGCCTTGAAAGGACAGGATGGCGATCGTGATGGTTGGGCCATACAGAAACAGCATGAACAGGGCAAAGAAGGTGCCCAGGATGTAGAAGGAGGCGGGGCGCTTTTCCATCGTTCACAATTCCTTGCGGATATCGACAAGGCGCAGCATGGCCCCGATGATGAGCAGTACCGTGATCAGCAGGACCACCGCCGTTGCCGCTGCGGACGGGTATTGCAAAAGCCCGATGTCGTTGGAAATCAGGCGACCGACGTTCGCAAGCTGGCTGCCGGACATGAAGCGCGTTGTCACAAAATCGCTCATCACCAAGGCGATCACGAAGATCGAGCCGATCATGATGCCGGGTTTAGACAGGGGGATGATGACATTGGTCAGGATCTGGAACCCGCTGGCACCGCCGTCACGCGCCGCCTCGATCAGGGATTTGTCGATGCGCATCATGGTGTTGAAGATCGGGACAACCATGAACAGGGTGTAAAGATGCACGAAGGCCAGGCAGACCGAAAAACTGGAATACAGTAGCCACTGAAGTGGTTCGTTGATCAGGCCTGCGCCGATCAGGGTTTGATTGACCAGCCCGTTCTTGCCCAGTAGCGGGATCCAGCTGATCATCCGGATGATGTTCGATGTCCAGAACGGAATGGTGGTCAGCAAGAACAGCACCATTTGCCATTTCTGGGTGCGGACGTGGAAGGCCAGGAAAAACGCGATGGTAAAGCCGATTGCCAGGGTCAGCGCCCAGACGATGACGGACATCATAAATGTCAGGCCAAAGACCTTCCATGCCACGGCAGAGCCGAACAGGTATTCGTAATTCCCGAACTGGAAATCGGGGCGAAAGCTGAATTCGTCGGCTGACCAGAAGCTGACCGCGACGATCAGCAGGATCGGCAGGATCAGAAAAACGAACAAAACCCCCGTCAGGGGGGCGGCAAGGAGCCAGCTGTTCAGATTGGCGCGGCGCATGGGACCTCAGGTCGCTGGGTAACCCTCTTCCCCGATGAGCGGGGAAGAGGAGGTGTTTATGGTCCGTGCCTCAGGCGGCGATGAACTCGTTCCACTTGCGGACCATGTACTGGTTTTCGTCCATGACGGAGTTCCAGCAGGCCACTTTGCCCATACGGTCGAGGAAGCTGCCGCCGTCACGCACGGCGCCGGCCTTTTCAATCACGGTGCCGCCGGGGCTGACGATATCGCCCGTTGCGGCCTTGCCTTCGTACCAGAAGCCCCACTCGTCTTCGGACATGAAGAGTTTGGAGGTTTCCGGAACAGCCGAATAGTAGCCCTGACGCATCAGGAAGCCGCCAACCCAGCCCGACAGGTACCAGTTGATGTATTCGTAAGCTGCATCCAGCGGCAGGCCGCTGAGACCAGCCGACAGGCCGATGCCACCACCCCAGCTGCGATAGCCTTCCTTCAGCGGCTGATAGACGCAAGGCACACCTTGGGCGCGCACGGCCGTGATGGCGGGCGACCACATTGACTGGATTACCACTTCGCCCGAGGCCATCAGGTTCACCGACTCGTCGAAGGATTTCCAGAAGGCGCGGAACTGGCCGTTCTTCTTGGCTTCCATGAAGATGCCGATGGTCTTGTCGATTTCCTCGGTGGTCATGTTGCCTTTGTCGGCATACTTGATCTCGCCCATCGCTTCGCAGACCATCGCCATGTCCATGATGCCGATCGACGAGATGTCAAGGATGGAAGCCTTGCCCTTGAATTCGGGATTCAGGAGTTCGGCCCAGCTGTCGATGGGGCGGCCGATCAGGTCGGGGCGGATGCCCAAGGTGTCGGCGTTGTAGATCGTGGGGATCAGGGTCATCCAGCCCGAATCCTGGGTGGCGAAGGTGGTGGAACCCGGGCCTTCGACGAAGCCCACGGTGTGGGGCGCGGTGCCTTGGGCGATCACGCTGTCAGGCGTCAGTTTCCCATCGCGGAAGGTTCCGGCGATCTTGTCGTAGTTGGCGATCTTGGAGATATCCATCGCCTGCAGGTTGCCGGTCGGCCAGACCTTTTTGCAGATCCAGTATTCGATGTCGGCGATGTCATAGCTGTCGGGCTGGGTTGCCGCGCGCTGGGTCACGGCGTCGGAATCGAGCGCGGTCATTTCCAGCGTGAAGCCAAGGTCTTCCTTCACTTTGGCGGCAACCTCGTTGAAGGCCGAAACCCCGGTGCCCGCCTGACGCAGGACCACATCCTTGATTTCCTGCGCCCAGATCATCGGGGCGGGAAACGCACTTGCCGCAACGGCGGCAGCGCCACCTTTCAGAATGTTGCGACGGCTATAACGCATCTTGCTCATTGTCTGTTCTCTCTCCGTTGGTTTTTGTTTCGTCTGTTCAGGCCAGAAGGCGATGTGCCCTCGTCTCTTCCCAGGCGAGCATCACAGTGTCGCCAAGGTTCTTTGGGTCCGCAAAGAATTCAGCTTCGGGGACCAGCGCCAGTACATCCTGATCGCCCGCCATGCGGCTGGTCAGCGCGACATGGGCGCCCTGATATTCGATCGCCGTGACCACGGCCTCGGTGCCCTGTGCCACAAGGCGAACCTCATCCGCACGCACCGCAAAGCGGCCTTGGGGCAGGGCGATGACGTTGTGGCCGCCAATGAAGCGCGCGACAAAGGCGGTCTTGGGGGCGTTGAACACTTCGCGTGCGGGGCCGGCCTGTTCGATGACAGCGTTGTTCATCACCACGATTTCATCGGCGAGGGCCAAAGCCTCGTCCTGACCATGGGTGACGTGGATGAAGGTGATGCCCAGTTCGCGTTGCAGTTTTTTCAATTCCGTCCGCATGCGGATGCGCAGGAACGGGTCCAGTGCGGACAATGGTTCATCCAGCAGCAGGACTTGCGGGTTGGTGATCAGCGCGCGGGCCAGGGCCACGCGCTGTTGCTGGCCGCCGGACAACTGGGCAGGCAGACGATCGGCAAAACTGGTCATGCCAACCAGGTCCAGAAGCTTGTCCGCCTCGGCATGGCGGTTTGCTTTATCGACACCCTTCATCTTCAGGCTGAAGGCCACATTGTCGCGCACGGAAAGATGCGGAAACAGAGCATAGGATTGGAACATCATCGCGGTGCCGCGCTGGGCAGGTGGCAAATGCGATACGTCCTTGCCGCCCAGAATGATGGCGCCCTCGGTCACCGATTCATGGCCAGCGATCATGCGCAAGGTCGAGGATTTGCCGCAGCCCGACGGGCCAAGGAGGCAGGCATATGATCCGGCACGGAACAGATGGCTGACGTTGTCGACGGCCAACGCCATGCCATAGCGTTTGGTCACTGCGACAAGTTCAAGATCGTCTGCGCTGCGCAAGCTGTTCGTCCCCATACCCGTTCTGTCCTGTCGGAGGTTAGAGTCACTTTGCGGATTGCGGACCATCCGGCGGCCGCTTTTTCTGCATCGTGACTTAAATCTGTGCAAATACGAGCATCCAGCGACACGACTGCGTGAATTCTGAACACAAAAAACATCAAACTTCGACTTTGGCCGCGAATCAATGATTCGATACTGGGCGGTAGCGATGTGCGGCCCGGACCAGGATCGGGGGGCTTGGCGTCTTCTGGCGTCCTCTGGCGTCCAAAGAGTGATCTTGAGTGCCTAAAGTAGAGGCATGTCTGTCATGACCCGCTGGGTTATCGCGCGGAAGTCGGGTGCAAAGTGGCAAAAGGTCATTCACTTTGGTGAACTACGCATTCAAAGTGCACGCAGAGGATCGCTGGAGGGTCGTTCAATGATCATGGTCGGAGTCGATGTCGGCGGGACGTTTACCGATCTTGTCCTTGCGGATATGCAAAGCGCGTTGCAGGTCATCCACAAGGTGCCGACGACGCCGCAGGACCCGTCCATCGGTGTGCTGCAGGGGGTGTCCGAGCTTTGTGCACTGGCCGGGGTCAAGCCGGGCGAGGTGCGCTATGTTCTGCATGGCACCACAACGGCCACGAATGCCGTTTTGGAACACAAGGGTGCCAAGACTGGTCTGATCACCAATGACGGCTTTCGCGACATCTTGCACATCGCGCGCCATCAACGGGTCGAGCATTACTCGATCTTGCAGGATCTGCCTTGGCAGGCGCGGCCCCTGATTGCGCGTGCCCATCGCAAGACTGTGCCATGCCGTCTGGTTCCGCCCGATGGGGCCGAACTTGTGCCGCTGGATGAGGAGGCCGTGCGGCGTGCGGCGCGGGAACTGGCGGCAGAGGGTGTGGAAAGCGTCGCCATTTGTTTTCTGTTCTCATACCTCAACCCCGCGCATGAGGACCGTGCGGCCGCCATCGTGCAAGAGGAGATGCCGGGGGCGTTTGTCACCACCTCGTCCTCGCTTTCGCCGCAGTTCCGCGAGTTTGAACGGTTCACCACGGCGGCCCTGTCGGCCTTTATCGGGCCAAAGGTCGGATCTTATGTTGCGGCGCTGGATGCGGCGTTGAAGCAGATCGGCGTGACGGGGGAATTGCGAATCATGGCCTCGAACGGCGGGGTTGC
>CAMDHB010000222.1 GCA_945897655.1 Pseudorhodobacter antarcticus | reverse complement strand
TCGATCATACTTGGCCCATCATTGCGCTGCCTCAGCGCCCAGTGCAGCAGTTCGGTATCTGCGGCAATCGAGACAAAGGGCAGATCGCAGGCGCTGGCAAAGGCGGCGTGGTTCAGCGGGCTGGGGTGGCAGCCGATCACTTCGGTGTTGGCACCCCGCATCGCATCGGCGATCTCACCGAAGGCCGCGTTGTTCCAGACCAGAAAGGTGATGGGCAGCCGTTCGTCAACAGCGGTGCGCAATTCGCCGGGGCTGAATTGCAGCCCGCCATCACCGATCAGGCAGATGACCTTGGTACCGGGGCTGGCAAGGGATGCGCCCACGGCGGCACCAGGGCCAAATCCCAAGGCGCCATATCCCGTGGCGGCGTTGAAAAAGCCGCCGGGCCTGTCGTGGCTGTAGTAAAGGTTGGCGGCATAGATGGGCTGGGTGCTGTCACCGACCAGAATGGCACGGGGCAGGGCGGTGCGGATCGCCTCGACCATGGCCAGCATGCCGGGGTAGTGCGAACTGAACCCGGGCAATTCGGCACGGGCTGCGGCAATGGTTGCGGCAGCACGGTCTGCCCCATCGGTGCGGTGTTGCGTCAGCAGGGACAGCAGCGCCTTCATCGTGACCCCGGCATCGCCCAGCAGGGCAATCCCGACCTGGCGCCTTGCCAGTTGTTCGGCCGATACGTCGATGCGGATCATTTTGGGCAGCTCAGGATAGGCGGCGACGGCATACATGTCATATTCGGTCGGGCCAAACTCCGTGCCGACGGCGAGCACCTGATCAGCCTTGGCGACCAGATCACGCGCAGCCTCCACGCAGGGCGAAACGGGCACGCAAAGCGGATGGCCGTGCATCATCCCCCGCGCATTGACGGTTTCGATCACCGGGGCATCCAGCCTCTCGGCCAATGCGCGCAAGGTGGCATCACAGCCCCGCGCACCGCCTCCGGCGAGGATCACGATGCGCCTTGCCCGGTTCAACTGCTCGGCAGCGGCGGAAAGTGTCTCTTTTGTCGGCAGAAGGCGCGGCGCTACGGGGGCCGGGGCTGGCAGCGGGTCGCAGGCCATCGGCATCACATCCGTAGGCACCTCGATATGAACCGGCCCGGGCCGACCAGAGGTCAACAAATCAAACGCCCAGTCCAGCACCGGCCCCACCTCGGCCGGATCGGTGATCTGGCGCGAGGGGCAGAGCTTGGCGACCAGCGCGCTTTGCTCCGGCAATTCATGCAAAAAGCCCAGGCCAAGGCCCTGAACCGCCCGCCGGTTGACTCCGGAAATCACCAGAACCGGCACGGAATCGCCCCGCGACTGCGCCATTGCGGTCAGCGCATTCGTGATCCCCGGCCCGGTGATGACAAAGGCCACGCCCGGTTGCCCGCTGATCCGGGCATAACCGTCCGCCATGAAGGCGCAGCCCTGTTCGTGCCGCGCCGTCACATGCCGCACGCCTGAGCCTGACAGCCCCCGGTACAATTCCACCGTATGAACCCCCGGAATGCCAAACACGACCTTGACGCCCCGCGCCGCCAGCCCCTCGACCAGCCTTTCGCCAACCGTTCTCATCCCCGTCCCTCCATAACCCGCGTTGAAAAGGCCGCGATCCTGCGGCAGGCTTCGGCAATCTCGGCATCGGGCCGGGTCAGGCTGACCCGCAACCACCCGGCCAGCACGTCGCCAAAGCTTTCGCCCGGCATCACGCCCAGATGTTCTTCGTCCAGCAACCGGTTGGCAAATTCCACCCCGCTCAACCCCGTGGCGCGCACGTCGACCACCGCGAACATCCCCGCCGCCGGTTTGTGCACGCGCAAGTGGTTACCATCCAGCATCTGGTGCATCAACCGCGCCCGTTCGGCAAACCGCCCCGCCATCACCCGCGCCACCTGCGACGGGGCCGACACGGCCAGCGCCGTCATGTCGGCAATGAAGGGCTGGTTGCCAAACAGCATCGTCTCGGCCACCGGCAACAATCGCTCGGTAAACTCCTCGGATCCCACGCACCAGCCAGACCGAAACCCAGGCGCCGCGTGCGATTTGGAGATGGAGGAGACAGCCACCACCCGTTCCGCCAGATCCGCCTCGTCAAGCGGGGAGGCAAAGGTTTCGCCGTCAAACACCAGTTCTTCGTAAACTTCATCGCTCAGGATCCACAGATCATGCGCGCGGGCCACCGAGCCAATGGCTTGCACCTCGGCCCTTGTCAGCACGGCACCCGTCGGGTTGTGCGGGCTGTTCAGCAGCACAAGGCGGCTGCGCGGGGTGATGCAGGCGGCAAGGTCAGCGGCCTGCATGTGAAAGCCATGCTCGGGGCGCAACGGCACCGGCACCACAACCGCACCGGCCGCCGCCACAACCCCCTCATAGGTTGCATACATCGGATCACCGATCAGCACCTCGTCCCCCGGCCCGACCAGGGCCAGCAGCGTGGCATAAAGGGCGGTCTGCGTGCCGGGCAGGCAGACAAACTGCGACGGCGTGATCTCGCGCCCCGTGCGGCGGGTATAGCGGGCGGCAAGGGCGGCCAGCAGAGCAGGCTCTCCCCGGCCATTGGAATAGGTATAGCGCCCTGCCATCATGGCCGCCTGCGCCCGGTCCAGCAGTTCGGGCGGCGGCGGCAAGTCCGGCTCGCCAATGCTCAGCGACAGGATGGGCACCCCCGCCGCAGCCATCGCGCGGGCGCGCAGGTGAACATCCCATTTGGCACCGCCAAGGGTAGACAGACGGTCCGTGATGGCCGCGTATTTCATAGCTGCAAGGGCTCCGACAAAAGAAGAAAGGGGGTCAGGTTGACGCCAACGATAGACCCAACCGCCCGGATGCCGACCCGCACCAACTCCCCGGTGGCAAAGCCGTCAGGCAGGGTTGATCCTTCCAGCCACAACCCGTCAATCACCGCATTGCAGGCAATCGCCAGATAGCGCTGATCCTCGGGTGTGGTGGGGGCGTTGGGCAGGGCGGCGATCAAGGATTGCAGGTGGTCGCGAAAGGCCAGATAGGTTTGACGGTGCACATCCAGCATCACGGGATTGCTGCGGGTTTCCTGAATGAACGACGCCCATCTGACCACAGCCTCCCCGTCTACCACAGGGGGCCGGAGTGAGGCTGCAACAAAGGCGGCCAACCGCGCGCTCTGGTCCTTGGGGGCATAGGTCAGCACAGCGGCGCTGTTATTCGTCATCTCGGTCATCAGATGCCGGTAGGCGGCGACGATCAGCGCTTCCTTCGTTTGAAAATAGTGGCGGATCAGCCCAGCCGTGACCCCGGCCCGCGTGGCAATCGCACGCACCGTGGCCGCCCGAGCACCGCCCTCGGACACCAGCGCCAGCGTGGCCTCGATCAGGGCCTGACGGCGTTTGTCTTCCGCCTCGCGGCGGTAAGGTTTGCGATCTGCGGCCATCTGGTCGCCTTGTTATTCACTTGGATAACAAGGGGTACCGTGAAGGCCGATGCAGCACAAGGCCCGCCCCGCGGTTTTCAAGGATAGATTTCCGCCACGCTGACACCCCAAAGCGCCGTTTTCGGCAACCAGCCCTTTTCGCCTTCAACGGCGATGCGGCACCAACTCCCCTCGCATTGCAGCAATTTGCCGATCACACCCAATTCGGATTGGAACAGCACGTCTGATTGCGGATCGGGCCTGCTGAACGCCTGCGCCATGTCTTGCGATACCAGAACCGACCGCACGCCCGACAACAACGAATAATGCACCCAGCCCCCCGCGCCGTCGATATCCTCGACCCGCCGCCAATGCTCGTATTCGGCGGTGATCTTCAGGGGCATGCCTTCGCGGGTGAAAACCCAGTCAATCCGGTGGGTCAACCCCGGCCCACGACGAGCGTTGCCCTCTGACCCCTTCAGCGTCACAAATCGGGGAAGTGGCAGGTTGGTGACCGGGCCCTTGTTCGGGTCGCGTGGCACGTCCCTGGCGTTCTGGTCCAGCGCGGCCCCCGACAGCGCCGGCGCCTCTTGCGCCGCCGTGCCGTCTTGCGCCGTCGCCCCGCCCGTCATCAGGCACAGGATCAGACCCAAAGCTGCTGCTTGCCTCATCACCACTCCTGCCCCTTTTGCCGCCTGAAACAGCGATCTGTCCGGCACAGCCTGCGCCATGCACTTTGGGTCAGTTTGCCACCAATCCCCCCACAAGGAAAGGCCCGCGCTAAGGCGAGAGCATGGCAAGGCTTTGCCTGACCCTGTGCAAGGCGGGGCATGGGACAGAAGTTAAAATGTGGTTAACGAAAATCAGTAAGTCTATGATTATAAATGATATTCAAAAGTGTCCACATGTGGACACTCTCAAAACCGCCCCGGGCGGCAAGCGGTGATGTCACGTTCCGGTGGCCGCCCTGCCACCAGATCGGCCACGATCCGGGCCGTGACCGGGGCCAGGGTCAGCCCGATGTGCCCGTGCCCGTAAGCATGGATCACATCCCCCCCACCCTGACTTGGCCCAATCACCGGCAGACTGTCCGGCATCGAAGGCCGGAACCCCATCCAGGTCCGGTCAGGCTCGCCCAGGTCCGGAAAGATCGCCCGCGCCCCTTCTATCAGCCGTGCAATCCGGTGGGGCGAAGGCGGGGCCGTCAGCCCCCCCAACTCCACCGTCCCCGCCACCCGCAGCCGTCCGGCCATCGGCACCATATAAAACCCGCGCGAACTGGGGCAGACCGGGCGCTGCAACAGCGGGGTGTCCATGTCCCACTCCGCATGATAGCCCCGCTCCGTCTCCAATGGCACCACATCGCCGGCCTGCCGCGCCAGATCACGCCCATGCGCCCCGGTGGCCAGAATGACCTTGCGGGCATGCACCCGAAACCCCGCCCCCTCGACGTTGACGCCGTCAATCTTGCGCTGCAACCGCTCCACCCGCCCCGACAGGAACCCCGCGTGCTGCATCGCCGCCAGTCGCAACCGTGCCATCAGGTCGCCCGGATCGGTGAAATAGGCCGCCTCCGGAAAGAACGCCGCCCCCGCCGCCATCTGCGGCAAACCCGGCTCCAATTCGGCCAGTTGCGCGCCCGAGATCAGGTCAACCGTCACCCCCATCGCCCGCCGCAGGTCCATATCCGCCTCAGCCGCGTGGAACGCAGCCTCGGTTTCATACATGTACAGCGCCCCCCGCTCGTCCATCAGATCCGCCGCACCGATCCGCCCGACCAGATCCTGCCAAAGCCCCTTGGCCCCATCAAGCAGACCCGCAATCGCCGCCCCATTGCGCCCCGCCGCCGCAGGCAGCGATTGCACCGCAAACCGCGTCAGCCACGGCAACAGCGCCCCAAACCCATCGGGCCGAATGGCCAGCGGCGAGTTGCGGTCGAACAACAACTTCGGCAACCCCAACAACACCCCCGGGGTCCCAACGGGCATCACCGCATAATCGGCGATGGTGCCCGCATTGCCATAACTCGCCCCCGACCCCGGTTCGTTGGGATCAATCAGCAAGACTTCCCGCCCCTCGGCCACCAGGGCTTCGGCAATCGCAAGGCCAATCACTCCGGCCCCGACAATGGCTATCTCGACGTTCACATGTCTGTACATCGTGTGACCTCAGGTAAAGATGGGCAGATTGCCCATCCTACAAGCAGGCCTGAAACAGGGCACGGGTATTTTCGCGCGTCATCAGCCGGGGGTTGCCGCCGCAAGACGGATCCTCCAGCGCCATGTCGGTCAGCATGTCCAGATCCGCTTCCTTGACCCCCATCGCCGTCAGGTTGGCGGGGATGTTCAACAAGGCCCGCAGCGCCATCACCTGCTCGCGGAACCCGGCAAGGCCGCCCTTGAAGCCCAGATAGGCCGAGGCTGCCTCCATCCGCGCCGAAATCTCGGCTTGGTTATAGTCCAGTACCATCGGCATCACGACGGCATTGGTGGTACCGTGATGGGTGCCATAGACCGCGCCAATCGGGTGGCTAAGGCTATGAATCGCGCCCAAGCCCTTTTGAAACGCCACAGCCCCCATCGCCGCCGCCGACATCATATGCGCCCGCGCGTCCAGGTTGTTCGGGTCGGCATAGACCAGCGGCAGGTTTTCAAAGACCAACCGCATCCCCTCCAACGCAATCCCCTGGC
>CAMDHB010000221.1 GCA_945897655.1 Pseudorhodobacter antarcticus | reverse complement strand
CGTTTGGCTGACCATGACCGGCTATGCTGCAGGCTTCACCCCGAACCCGACCTACAAGGAAACCTGCACCCAACTGACCGGGCATAACGAGGTGGTCCGGGTGATCTATGACCCCGCCGTCATCTCCTATGACCAGCTTTTGCAAACCTTCTGGGAAGGCCACGACCCGACCAGCGGCATGCGGCAGGGCAATGACATCGGCTCCACCTACCGGTCCGGGATCTACACCTACTCCCCCGAACAGGCCGAAGCGGCCCGCGCCACCAAATCCGTCTATCAGGCGGCCCTGACGGCCAAAGGGTTTGGCACGATCACCACCGAAATCCTGCCCGCCCCGGTGTTCTACTACGCCGAGGATTACCACCAGCAATACCTCGCCAAGAACCCCGACGGCTATTGCGGCATCGGCGGCACCGGCGTGTCCTGCCCCATCGGGCTAAAGGTCGCCGCCTCCGCTTGACCTGACCGGGCGGTGAGCATAAGCGCGGGCTGATCCATCGGAGAGCCCCATGCCCACGTTCACCGCCCTGACCACCCTTCCCGGCGAAGACGCCGCCAATGCTCTGGCCGAGGCCATCGAGAAGATGGAGCCCGAACCCACCGGCGTGGGCGTTTTCGAGATCGAGGATGACAGCGGCCTGTGGGAAGTGGGCGCCTATTTTCTGGAACAACCGGACGAGGTTGTGCTGGACGTGCTGGCCCTCGCCTTTGGGGCAAAACCCTTTGCCCTGTCCGAACTGCCCGAGATTGACTGGGTCGCCAAAGTCCGCCGCGAACTCAGCCCGGTCGAGGCCGGGCGCTTCTTTGTCTACGGCAGCCATGACGCCGATCTTGTGCCCGGTATACTGGCCCAAGGCGGGCGCATCCCCCTGATGATCGAGGCCACGGTTGCCTTTGGCACCGGCCACCACGGCACCACGCTGGGCTGCCTGCGCGCCTTTGACCGGCTGTTTGAGGTCGGCTTCCGCCCGGCCAGCGTGGCCGACATCGGTTGCGGCACGGCGGTTCTGGCTATGGCGGCGGCATCGGTCCTGCCGGATGCCCTGATCATCGCGTCCGACATCGATGAAGTCGCGGTGGACGTCGCCGAGGCCAATGTGGCCATCAACAATCTGGCAGGCCGCATCGAATGTCTGGAGGCGGCAGGGTTCGCCAACCCGCGCCTTGCGGCGGCAGCCCCCTATGACTTGGTCTTCGCCAATATCCTGAAGGGCCCGCTGATCGAACTGGCCCCGTCGATGGCGGCACACACCACCACCGGCAGCCTGCTGATCCTGTCCGGACTTCTGGTTGTTCAGGCCGAGGCGGTGACGGCAGCCTATGTCTCAGCCGGTTTTGCGCCGGCTGTGCGGGACGATATTGGCGAATGGTCCACGCTGGTACTGCGTCGAAACTAGGGCAAACTGTCCAAAGCGCCCAACTTTCGCCATATTTAGACCTTAACATAGCCTTCGGTGGGGGTCGGATTCGCTGGAGACCGGGATGACCGACCCAAATTTGAATGACTTCAAGGGCCGTGTTGCGCGCATCCAGGAGGCGCGTCAAAACGGTTATGGCTTCGAGGCGACGGGAACATTGGGCCGTTCCTTCTATCACCGTTCGGCGGCGCAGCGCCGGTCGGTGATAGGCCCCGTGGTGTTCATGGTGCTGTGCGTATTCCTGCTGAAGGGTGCGATCTACCGTTCCGTCGGTGCGGATGTCTACAACGAGCGTGTGACCGAGTTGCGCGCAAGCCCTGGGATCGGGCATATCGGGGGCTGGCTGATGCAGCCAGAGCCGGGCACCCTTCTTGTGGCTGACCTGATCACCTATGGATTGGGCAAGCTGAAATAGCTGGGCTTTTTCTTGCAGTGCAAGCGGCGGCTGTTCCCCTTGGGGCGGCCGCCTTTTGCTTGGTGCTTGGGCAGAATGGCAAAGGACCGCTGTCCCATCGGACAACGGCCCCACCAATTTAATGCTATCACCGCTGTGCCAGCGGGTCAGGACCCCTGCACTGGCCGGGTGATCAGCGGCCGATCAGGTCGATGTCACCACGGCACAGGCCGATATCGTCCAACTCGCGGTTGCTGAGCTTGGACAGGGCCTTTCGGGTTGCGCGGCCCGAGTTCCAGTTCTGGAACGAAGCTGCGACATTGCCGACCGATTGAACCAACCGGAAAACAGTGATGGCGCCGAGGGGCGCCGTGCGGGACGTCTCAATAGTCGCCATGGCGGTCATCCTTTCAAACTTGCATACTTAAAGGGCGCTTATCGCCCTTTGCTGGACAGGATTTAGTCGTGCTGCACATGCAAAGCAATGCAGGCCAAGACAACGCCGCTTTGCACCAGCCGCATAGCTGTTTGCCTTGAAATTGCCCTATTTCATTGACCTGTCCGCGCCTCGCGTCGAAACTGTCGGTTTCGGCGGGCGTCGTGCCGTTTTCTGCATGTGCATCATGACCGGGTCAGACTGCCCCACCGCCTGTAATTCAGCTTGGCGGATGTTCTCTTTTCGTGCTAATTCGAACGAAAGACAAAAAAGGGGCAGGGATGCGCGTTTTGGGGATCGATCCGGGGCTTCGCAACCTGGGCTGGGGGGTCATCGACGTGCAATCCTCGCGAATCACCCATGTGGCGAATGGCATTTGCCATTCCGCGCCAGGTGATCTGGATGGCGATCTGGCCCTGCGTCTGGTATCGCTGTATGACCAGTTGACCGCCGTTCTGCGCCAATATGCCCCGGATGAGGCTGCGGTTGAGCATACCTTTGTCAACAAGGACGCCGTCGCCACGTTGAAACTGGGTCAGGCCCGCGGCATTGCCCTGCTGGTTCCGGCGCAGGCGGGCATCACGGTGGGCGAATATGCCCCCAATGCGGTGAAGAAGACGGTCGTGGGCGTGGGGCACGCCGACAAGGGGCAGGTGGACCATATGGTCCGCATCCATCTGCCCGGTGTGCAGATTGCCGGGGCCGATGCCGCCGATGCCCTTGCCATTGCCATCTGCCACGCGCACCATTTGCAATCGGCGGGCCGCTTGCAGGCGGCGCTGCGAAAGGCGGCGGGATGATCGGGAAACTCTCGGGGCGGCTGGATTGGCGCGGGGCGGATCAGGTCCTGATCGACGTGCGCGGTGTAGGCTATATCGTCCATGTGAACGACCGCACCCTGTCGCAAATGCCCGCGATTGGTGAGCCTGTGGCGCTGTACACCGACCTTCTGGTGCGGGAGGATCTGCTGCAACTGTTCGGCTTTCCCACGCTGCTGGACAAGGAATGGCATAAGCTTCTCATGACCGTGCAGGGCGTGGGGGCCAAGGCGTCGATGTCCATTCTGGGTGCTTTGGGGGCTGAGGGCACGGCGCGCGCCATTGCCCTGGGCGATGCCCGCGCCATCCAGTCGGCCAATGGGGTTGGCCCCAAACTGGCGCAGCGGGTGATATTGGAGTTGAAGGCGAAAGCGCCGGGTTTGATGGCAATGGGCGTCTCGCTGTCTGCCACGGCGGATGCGGATGACGTAGTGATCGAACCCGCACCCGCGCTCACGCCGCGTCGTGCGGCGCCCGCCCCCTCAGCCCAGACTGCGCGGGCGGGGCACACGGCGGATGCGCTGTCGGCCCTGCTGAACCTTGGATATGGTCAGGGCGATGCCGCCTCGGTTGTGGCGACCGTCAGCGCCGAAGAGCCTGAGGCGGGCACGGCGGCGCTGATCCGTGCGGCGTTGAAACTTTTGGCGCCAAGGTAACCCATGCAGGACCGCACCGTCGCCCCCACCCGCCAGCCCGAGGATATGGACCGCGCCCTGCGGCCCCAGACCTTGGCCGAATTCACGGGTCAGGCCGAGGCGCGGGCCAATCTGGCGATCTTCATCGAAAGCGCCAAGATGCGGGGCGAGGCGATGGATCACACACTGTTCCACGGGCCGCCGGGGTTGGGCAAGACGACGCTGGCGCAGATCATGGCGCGGGAATTGGGGGTGGGGTTTCGGATGACCTCCGGTCCCGTTCTGGCCAAGCCGGGCGATCTGGCGGCGATCCTGACCAATCTGGAGCCGCGCGATGTTCTGTTCATCGACGAAATTCACCGCCTGTCCCCGGTGGTCGAGGAGGTTTTGTATCCCGCACTTGAGGATTTCGCGCTGGATCTGGTGATTGGTGAGGGGCCGGCGGCGCGGACGGTGCGGATTGAGTTGCAGCCGTTTACTCTGGTCGGGGCGACGACGCGGTTGGGGTTGCTGACCACGCCCTTGCGGGACCGGTTCGGGATTCCGACGCGGTTGGAGTTTTATACGGAAGATGAGTTGGACCTGATCGTGACCCGGGGCGCGCGTCTGTTGGGCGTGACGGCGGACCCGCTGGGGACGCGAGAGATTGCCAAGCGGGCGCGGGGGACGCCGCGGATTGCGGGGCGGTTGTTGCGGCGGGTGGTGGATTTTGTGACGGTTGAGGGAGACGGGCGGCTGACCAAGGCGATTGCCGACAATGCCCTGACCCGGCTGGGGGTAGATCATCTGGGGCTGGACAGCAATGATCGCCGCTACATGACCCTGCTGGCCGAACATTATGGCGGCGGGCCGGTGGGGGTGGAGACGATTGCGGCGGCGCTGTCAGAGGCGCGGGATGCGATCGAGGAGGTGATCGAGCCCTATCTGTTGCAGCAAGGCTTGATCCTGCGCACCCCGAGGGGGCGGATGTTGGGGCAGCGGGCCTGGCGGCATTTGGGGGTGGAACCGCCCAAAGCGCCGGGGCAGAGCGAATTGTTTGAGGGGTAAGGGCCAAGTGTCCACATGTGGACACTTTGGAATAGTGTTATATCCCAATGACTTGCCGATTTTCATTAACCAGGTGGAAAGGTTTCAGGTGCGCTTCACCCGGTCGGCTGCGGCGGCGCGGTGCGCTTGGGACGCGACGATCAGCAACAATACGGCAATGATGGCATAGGTCGGGCGGTAGCCGATGGTTTCGGCGGCATAGCCAATGCCGCTGGGGGCCAGAAGGATGCCGGAATAGCCCATCATGGTAACGGTCGCGATGCCGGTTCCGGGCGCGAGGCCCGACACATTGCCAGCGGCGGAAAACAGGATCGGCACCATATTGGCGACGCCAAGGCCAGACAGGGCAAAGCCTGCGATGGCGACGGTGTCAGTGGGGGCGAGGGCGGCCACACCGATGCCCGCCGCCGCGATCACGCCTGAGACTCGCAGGGTCAGGACGGCCCCGAACCGGTCGCGCACCCGGTCACCCACAAACCGCATGATGGCCATCGTGCCCGAAAAGAACCCGAAAGCGAGGCCGGAGCGGGCAAGGCTGCTGTCCATAGTGCGCGACAGGTAAAGGGCGGCCCAGTCCAGCACCCCGCCTTCGGCGATCATCGTGAAGAGGGCGAGGGTGCCAAGGATGTAGAGGGCAGGCACGCGGGGCAGCAGGGTTGCAGGTGCCGTGGTGCCCTTGACTGGGGCCGGAATGGGCGGTTCGGCAATCAAAAAAGGCGCGGCGGTCAACAGAACGCAAAGCGCCAGAAGCGCCACGCCAATAGCCTGCGCCTCGGCCCCGAAACTGGCGATGGCAAGACCGCCGATGGCACCGCCGACAAAGCCGCCCACGCTCCAGAATCCATGCGAGGCGGACATGATGGCGCGGCCAAGGCGGCGTTCCACCTCGACCGCATTGGCGTTCATCGAGACGTCCATGCAGCCCAAGGTGGCCCCGAATATGACCATGAAGGCACCTAAGGACACCAGATCCTGTGCCAGAACCACGAGGGGCAGCACGGGCACCGCCAGAGCGGCGAAGAGGATCGCCATGCGGCGCGAGCCGTAAGCGGCGATCAGTTTACCGGCAAACAGCATCGCGCCCACGGCCCCGATGCCGATAAGCAGGATCATCAGGCCAAGGGTGGCTTCGGTGATCTGATGGCGGGGCAGGAGGAGGGGGATTTGCGGCGCCCACGCCCCCATGATGACCCCGTTCACAAAGAACATCGCTGCCACTGCCCAGCGTCCGCGCGCTGCTGCCTGAATGGTCATCTGTCCGCCCCCCCATTTTCGGCCCTCATACGGGGTCTTTCGCGGTGGCGGAAGGGGCGTTGTTACCGCTGACATGCCTTGCGCCGGGGGGCCGTCCTGCGGGGCAACGAGGCCCGCAGGACGGCG
>CAMDHB010000220.1 GCA_945897655.1 Pseudorhodobacter antarcticus | reverse complement strand
CGCGGAACTGGCGGTCAAGGACCTGTTGGCGCTGCTAGCCTTTCTGGACACGCCGGATGATGACCTGTCGCTGGCGGCGGTGTTGCGGTCACCTTTATACGGGCTGACCGAAGCTGAACTTTACGATCTGGCACAGGGGCGGAAGGGGGCGTTGTGGCAGGCGTTGGTCGCAAAACAGGCTCTGTATGCCGATACAGTGACACTTTTGTCCGATCTGCGCGAGCAGGTTGATTTTGTGCGACCCTATGATCTGCTGGAACGGGTTCTTGTGCAGCACGACGGGCGGCGCAGGTTGGTGGCCCGTTTGGGGGATGAGGCGGAGGATGGGATTGACGAGTTGTTGAACCAGACGCTGGCCTATGAACGCGCGGATGTGCCCAGCCTGACCGGTTTTCTGATCTGGCTGGATGCCGAAAGCATAGACATCAAACGGCAGGCCGAGGCGTCGGGGCAACGGATCCGGGTGATGACGGTGCATGGCGCCAAGGGGTTGGAATCTGAGATTGTGATCCTGCCAGATACGGCGGACCGCAAGCCGAAGGACCGGGACGAGATTTATCTGGACGACGGTCGCCCGGTTTGGAAAGTGCCCGCCGCCGACAGCCCGCCGCACATCGCTGCCCTGCGGGCCGACAAGCAGCGTCGCGAGGCGGAGGAGAATTTGCGCCTGCTTTACGTGGCCATGACCCGGGCGAGGTGCTGGCTGATCATCGCAGCGGCGGGGGCGGTGACCAAACCGGCAAGCTGGTATGCGATTGCAGCCGAGGGGATGAACCGCGTGGGCGCCGAGGCGCGGTATGAAACGGGCGATTGGCCCGCGCCGCTGGGCCCGCAGGCCCTGACCATGACGTCGGACCCGACCCCTGCACCTTGGGCGAGTTTTGCGGCGGCGCACGTGCCGGTGCCGGAAGTGATTACGCCTTCGGACCTTGGGGGGGCCAAGGCGCTGCCGGGGGAGGGAACCTTGGGTGCCACGGTGCGGGGCGATGCGGTCCACCGTTTGTTGCAATATCTGCCCACCCGGCCCCCAACCGATTGGCCCGCCCTGGCCGCCCATCTGGTGCCAGACACCGACCTGCGCACCATCCTCTGGCCCGAGGTAGAGGCTGTGCTGATCGACACGTCGCTGGCACATCTGTTCGCAGATGGGACCCTGGCCGAGGTTGCGGTGACGGCGGACCTTGGCAACCACCGTCTGTATGGCGTGATTGACCGGCTGATCATCGGGCCGGACCGGGTTCTGGCGGTTGATTTCAAGTCGAATGCCGTGGTGCCAGACCACCCCGATGCCATCCCCGAAGGCCTGCTGCGCCAGTTGGCCGCCTATCACCACGCCCTGACCCAGATTTACCCCAATCGCCGGATCGACACGGCGATTGTCTGGACGCGGACGGCCCACCTGATGCCCGTCAATGCCGATATCGTGAGGGCGGCCCTGCAGCGTGCCACGATGGATGGTATGATGCGCCCTTGACGTGGGGCCGATGCAACCCTAGCTTGGTTGCCTAATCATTCAGGAGTATCCATCGTGGGCGCTAATACCGTCGCTGTGACCGACGCCACCTTTGACGCCGAGGTTCGCCAATCCACCGTTCCCGTCGTCGTGGACTTTTGGGCGGAATGGTGTGGCCCGTGCCGTCAGATCGGCCCGGCGCTTGAGGAACTGGCTGCGGAATATGGTGGCAAGGTCAAGATCGTGAAAGTGAACGTGGACGAGAACCCCGACAGCCCGGCCATGCTGGGTGTGCGCGGCATCCCGTCGCTGTTCCTGTTCAAGGATGGCGTTGTGGTGTCGAACAAGGTTGGCGCGGCCCCCAAGGCGGCACTCGCCAACTGGATCAACGCCGGGATCTGAGATTTGCCGCCTGTCGGCAAGGGGGCGCCTTCGGGCGCCCTTTTCGTTTGGGGTAGACCGGCCCATATAGGTGCAAACGGAGGCGTGACATGACAACGATCCTGGCGGTGCGCCGTGGTGGCGAAGTGGTGGTGGCGGGCGATGGGCAAGTGAGCCTGGGCCAGACCGTGATGAAGGGCGGCGCGCGCAAGGTGCGCAGGTTGTCGCCGGGGGGCAAGGATGTCGTTTGCGGCTTTGCAGGCTCGACCGCCGATGCCTTTACCCTGCTGGAGCGGTTGGAGAAAAAGCTGGAGGCGGCACCGGGGCAATTGGCGCGGGCCTGTGTCGACCTGGCCAAGGATTGGCGGATGGATAAATATTTGCGCAATCTGGAGGCGATGCTGATCGTGACCGATGGCGAGGGGCTGTTCGTGCTGACCGGTGCGGGCGATGTGCTGGAGCCAGAGCATGACGTGGCGGCGATTGGGTCGGGCGGGAATTACGCGCTGGCAGCGGCGCGGGCGTTGATGGAGACGGACTTTTCGGCCGAACAGATTGCCCGCAAGGCGATGGCGATTGCGGCGGATATCTGCGTCTATACCAACGGAACCCTGACGGTGGAGGTGATCCGCAAATGATAACCCCCGAGGATCTGAGGACCGCCGTCCAGCGCGGCATCGTGACCGAGGCGCAATCGGCACAGTTGATCGCTCTTTCGGCGGCACGTCAGACCGCCAGAGACGGGGTCGAGGAGCCGTTTGTCCTGTTCAAGGGCTTTAACGAGGTTTTCGTGGTGGTCGGGCTGGTGATCCTGTTCACTGGCTGGGTTGGTGTGGCCACGCTGCTGGGTCTGGACATGGACGCGCCTGCCGGGGTGACGACCATGCTGCTGTCGGGCGTCACGATTGCCGGTCTGGCAGGGGTGGGGCGGTATTTCACGACGAAACGGCGGATGGTGGCGCCGTCGATCGCGCTGTCGATCATGACGGCACTGACGGCAGTGGCCCTGGGCTTTGCGCTGGTCGGATCGCCCTTTGGCACCTATTCGGTGGCGGCGGTGTCGCTGTTTGTGGCCGTGCTGATGGCGGGCCATTACTGGATGTTCCGCATCCCGTTTTCGGCGGCGATTATTGCGGGGGCGGCCTATTATGCGCTGTTTTCGACTTGGAGCGTGCGGGGATTCGAGGGCCTGGTATTCGGCGCCGGGGGCGAAGAGATGAGTCTGATCATAATGACCATCGCATTTGGCCTCGCCGTCTTCGCACTGGCGATGCGGCTGGACATGTCCGACCCGCTGCGCGTGTCAACTCGGTCCGCAACGGCGTTCTGGCTGCATGTGGCCGCGGCCCCGGCGATTGTGAACACGGTGGCACTGCGGCTGCTGGCCGATGGCTCGGCTGCCGCGCAGGCGGGGTTGCTGGCATTTCTGCTGCTGATTGCCGTCGTGGCAGTGGTGATCGACCGCCGTTCGTTCCTGATTTCCGGCGCTGGCTATTCCGTCGCCCTGGCTGCGACCCTGTTTGAGGGCGGGGCGGCGGTTGCAATTCTTATCCTGGGCCTGGCGCTGGTGCTGCTGGGTGCCGGATGGGACAGGTTGCGAGCGCGGTTGATGACGGCGCTGCCCGACTTTCCGGGCAAAGACAGACTTCCAGCCTATGGGGTGACCGAATGACCGACCTGACACCGCGCGAGATTGTCTCGGAGCTTGACCGGTTCATCATCGGGCAAAAGGATGCCAAGCGGGCGGTTGCGGTTGCCTTGCGGAACCGTTGGCGGTGTCGGCGGTTGGGCGATGATCTTCGGGATGAGGTGTATCCCAAGAACATCCTGATGATCGGCCCGACCGGCGTGGGCAAGACCGAGATTGCCCGTCGTCTGGCCAAGCTGGCCAAGGCGCCATTCCTGAAGGTCGAGGCGACCAAGTTCACCGAGGTGGGCTATGTCGGCCGCGATGTGGACAGCATCATCCGTGATCTGATGGATGTGGCGATGGTCGATGCGCGGGCAAGGATGCGCGAGGATGTGTCGGCCAAGGCCAAGAAGGCCGCCGAGGAGCGGGTGATCGAGGCGCTGGCGGGCAAAGACGCCCGGGAACAGACACGCGAGTTGTTTCGGGGCAAGCTGCGCCGGGGCGAGTTGGACGATACGGTGATCGAGTTGGACATCGCCGATGCCGGGCCTGCCATGCCGATGATGATGGGGCAGGGGATGGAAATGCAGATGCAGGGTCTGCAGGACATGTTCAAGATGTTCGGCCAGCGCTCCACCAAGAAGCGGGTCACGGTGGCCGACAGCTATGACCTGCTGACCTCGCAAGAGGCGGACAAGCTGCTGGATGATGAGGCGGTCAAGGCGCTGGCGCTGGAGGCGGTGCAGCAGAACGGGATCGTGTTTCTGGATGAGATCGACAAGATCTGCGCCCGGGCGGATGCAAGGGGGGCGGATGTGTCGCGTGAGGGGGTGCAGCGGGATTTGCTGCCGCTGATCGAGGGGACAACGGTTTCGACCAAATATGGGCCGGTCAAGACGGACCATATCCTGTTCATCGCGTCAGGGGCGTTTCATGTGGCGAAGCCCTCCGATCTGCTGCCCGAACTTCAGGGCCGCCTGCCGATAAGGGTGGAGTTGCAGCCGCTGACCGAAGGGGATTTTGTGCGGATCCTGACAGAGACGGACAATGCCCTGACCCGGCAGTATGCGGCCCTGCTCGGGACCGAGGATGTGGCAGTCACATTCACCCCTGACGGGATTGCCGCCTTGGCGCGGATTGCAGCCGAGGTGAACCTGTCGGTCGAGAATATCGGGGCGAGGCGGCTTTATACGGTGATGGAGCGGGTGTTTGAGGAATTGAGCTTTACCGCACCGGACCGGTCAGGCGATGAGGTCAGGGTGGATGCCGCCTTTGTCGAGGCCAATCTGGGGGCGCTGTCACGGTCGGCGGACCTGTCCAGATATGTGCTGTAAGGGGCGTCCACATGTGGACGCTTTTGAAAAGTCTGTAATAGCAAGAGGTTGGCAGTTTCTGTTAACCACATTTTTAGGGGACCGGCATGGGGCGACGTTTCACTGTGGCGGTTTGTCTGGTGGCATTGGTGGCCTGCACGCCACGCGGGATGGTGACCTTGCAACCCGAGGCGGCGGCGGTTGGCGAGGTGGAGCAGGTCTTTATCGCGACGACACGTCGGCAGGAACAGGACGGCTCCTTTGGCACCCACCGGTCGGAAGAGGTGCGATTTGCCCGATATGACGTGTCTATTCCACCGAACCGCGGCTTGGGCGACATCGCCTGGCCCAGACGCGGCGGGGTGGCCGATCCGGCGAGGCATTTCCTGACGACGGCGCAAGAGGTGTACCAGACCACCCCGGCCTTTCAGAAAGATCTGGCGCGACAACTGGCGCTGGCTGACGGCGAGGCGGTGATTTTCGTGCACGGCTACAACACCAACTTTGCCGAAGGCGTGTACCGGATTGCGCAGTTTGCCCATGACCTGCAATTGCCGGGGGCGGTTGTGCTGTATTCCTGGCCCTCGGCCGCAGAACCGCTGGGCTATGTCTATGACCGCGATTCGGCCCTGTTCGCCCGGGACGGTTTGGAAAGCCTGATCCATGAGGTGGCCCGCGCCGGGGCCAAACGCATTTTGCTGGTTGCCCATTCGATGGGGTCCGGCCTGACGATGGAGGCGCTGCGCAATGCCGCCATCAGGGGCGACAAGCAAAGCCTGCAGGTGTTGGGCGGGGTGATGCTGATTTCGCCCGATATTGATGTGGACGTGTTCCGTGAACAGTCGCGTGCGATTGGCCCGTTGCCGCAGCCCTTTGTGATCTTTGGCACCGAGCGGGACAAGTTTCTGCGGCTGTCGGCTGCGCTGACCGGACAAGCGGAGCGGTTGGGATCGCTCAGGGATGTGACGCGGGTCGCCGATCTGGATGTGTCGTTCTATGACGTGGGCGTGTTTGCCGAAGGGTCCAGCCATTTCGTGATGGGCGATTCGCCAGCGCTGATCCAGTTGATGAGCCGAATTTCCGACATTCAGGGCGCGTTCGAGAATGACCGCCGGGTGCGGTTGGGTCTGTTGCCGGGGGTGGTGCTGACGGTGCAGAACGCCACGCAGATTGTGCTGCGGCCCTTGGGGCAGGTGGCGTCGGGGGTGACGCGTTAGAGCATGTCGCCTTCAATTGCATCCATACCCTGCGGCCCGAAAATAGTTTAAGCATTCTTGGCTTGTGAAGAGGTCGCAGACTCGTCCGACCTGTTTCCAGAGAGCTTGGTATGTCCTCGCGGCAGCCTTGCGGATCAGCGTCTTC
>CAMDHB010000219.1 GCA_945897655.1 Pseudorhodobacter antarcticus | reverse complement strand
TTCCACGTCAATGCCCGTCACTTCGCAGTTCTGGATCAGGTCCACCCCGCGCTGGTCGGCCGCCCGGGCGTAACCCCAAGCCACCGCATCATGCCGCACCGTACCGCCACGCCGCTGGGCAAGACCGCCCTTGATGGGGAAACGGGCGTTGTCGAAGTTGAGGAAGGGATACATTTGGCGGATCTGGTCGCGCGTCAGATATTCGGCATCCGCCCCGTGCAGGATCATGGAATTGCCGCGCCGGGTGAAGGCGTCGCGCTGGGCATCGGTGTGGATCAGGTTCAGGATACCGCGCTGCGACACCATCGCGTTATAGTTGAAATCCTGCTCCAACCCCTCCCACAGCTTCAGCGAAAACTCATAAAAGGGCTCATTCCCATCCAGCAGGTAATTGCTGCGGACAATCGTGGTGTTGCGGCCCACATTGCCGCCCCCCAGATAGCCCTTTTCCAGCACGGCAATCCGGGCCTGCTTGAACTCTTTCGCCAGATAATAGGCCGTCGCCAATCCATGCCCGCCACCGCCGACGATGATGTAATCATAGGCGGCCTGCGGCTCCGGGTCGCGCCAGGCGGCGGTCCAGCCCTTGTGGCCGGTCAGGGCCTCTTTCAGTATCCGCCAACCGGAATAGCGCATGGGACCACCTTTCGTTTCAGACTATCTAGGCGCTTGGGGGGCCAGGGACAGCAGGATTTCCGCCACCCAAGGCGCAGTTTTCGACATCGGCCTGAAACAGGCGTTCCGGGCAGACCTCAGCTTTGCGGGCGGGTTTTCTTGGGGTCATAATGCGATAGGGTGACCAAAGTGGCGGGCAGCCGTTTCTGCTGGCCATCCAGCTTGCCCACCTCAACCTGCGTGCCAACCTCGGCATGGGCCAGGTCGATGCGGGCCAAGGCGATCTGCTTGCCCAGCAGGGGGGAGCGCATGGCAGAACAGACCTCACCCACCTGTGCGCGGCCCATATGCACCGGGTCGCCGTGGCCGACTGTCACGGCAGAATCGATGTCCAACCCGATGAACTTCCGCGACGGATGCTCCTTGCGGCGGATCAGGGCGTCGCGGCCGATGAAATCATCGGGTTTCGATTTCAGGGGGACGGTGAAGCCAATGCCAGCCTCAAACGGGTCGGTCTGGTCCGAAAAATCATATCCGGCAAAGATCAGCCCCGCCTCGATCCGCACCATGTCCAGCGCGGCAAGGCCCATTGGCAGCACCCCAAGGTCCGCCCCTGCCGCCATGACGGCATCGTAAACCGCCTCGGCATCCTTCGGATGGCAGAACACCTCATAGCCCAACTCGCCGGTATAACCGGTACGCGACACCACCAAGGGCGCGCCGGTCGGCCCGCCCAGACGGGCCACGGCAAAGCGGAACCAGCCCAGTTCGGTCACCGCCGGTTGGGTGACAGCGGTCCAGATGATGCGGGACAAGAGTTCGCGGGAATTCGGACCCTGCACCGCGATGTTGTGCAACTGGTCGGTCGACGATCGCACCAGCACCTTCAACCCCAGCTTTTCCGCCTGATCGCGCAGCCAGACGCCGCCATACTCATCCCCGCCGATCCAGCGGAAATTGTCCTGCCCCAGACGGAACAGGGTGCCGTCGTCGATCATGCCGCCGTGTTCATAGCACATCGCGGAATACACGATCTGACCCTGTGACAGCTTTTTCACATCTCGCGTCAGGCAATATTGCAGCAGCGCCTCGGAATCCGGCCCGGTGATTTCCCATTTCCGCAGGGGCGACAGGTCAATCACCGCCACCTTCTCGCGGCAGGCCCAGTATTCGGCAATCGGCCCCTCGCGGTAGGCCTGCGGCAGCCAATAGCCCTTATACTCCACCATGTTGCGCGTCAGCGCGGCGGTGCGGGAATGAAAGGCGGTTTCTTTGCTCATCTTCGGCTCCGCATCAGGGGTCGTGCGCCAGGCTACAGCGCGAGAGAAGGTTTCTTTGTCGGAAAAAACCCGCACATGAATGTCGGTGGGGTTCCAGCCATTGCCCGCCGTCGTATCATCCGGGCAGGCAGAGGAGACGCAGATCAGGTCCGTCAGCGCCCGCATCATCACATAGTCGCCGGGGCGCGACCACGCCTCGTCACTGCCCAAAACGCCGTGGGCATCGATGAAGGTGTTGTAAAAGAAGTTCACCGCCATCCAGCCGGGCCGCGGGTCGGCCCCGGTGCCCTGCAGGGCATAGTTGAAGTTGTCAGAACAGTTGATATGGCCCGGATAGCCGATGTCGTCATAGTATTTGGGCGAACAGGCCATCGCAAAGGCATCATGACGACCCACGGTGTCCTGATACACCTCAACCAGCGGTTCAAAGTCCTGATCGAAGTATTTCGAATGCAGGCCGGGCATCGGATAGGCATGCCCCATGAAGGTGCGCGAGGTGGTCACATCCAGCGGGCGCTGCAGGCCGCGGTCAATCTTCCGGGCGGAAAAGCATTGGAAATCGGTCATCTGATGGCCATCGACATCGATGATCTGGATGAACTCCCCCGCTTTCACATGATAGGCGCGGGCGGTTGAGGATTTGATGCGGATGTCCTGCAAGGGGTCGGCCAAGGGGTCGGGCAGGTCGTAGAGCGGCTTCAGGGCAGGGTTGGCGCGGGTGATATGAACGGTCAGCGGCGTGGCGGTGTCCTGCGCCCAAGGCGACATCGGCAGGCCGGGGGCGGCGATGATCAGATGGCCGTCGCGGGTGGCGGTCAGGGTTTCATGGGCCTTGGGCGGGGTGGCAAGGTCGAAAAGCCGTATCGCCCGGGCGTGGGACAGGTCGATATTCCGGCGCTGCAGGGCCAGACGCAGGGGGCCAAGGGCCAGCCCCTCGGCCGAACTGTTGGCAGTGCGGCCGATGACGCCCGAGTCAACCACACCGTCCAGACCCGCCGCAATCATCAGGCAGGCTTGCGCCCCCTCATCATTCACGACCTGCACCAGATCGCCCGGATGCACCGCAACCAGCACCGCACCACCCCCCGGCACAACATGGCGTTCGCGGCCGGACTGGCGGGCAAAGCCGTTTGGGGTCAGGATGCGGCTGGGGCGCGGCGGGCCGGGCACTACGCTGGGATAGGGGCTGTCAAGCATGATGTCCCTGCATCTCTTTTTCTTGTTGATAAAACTTGTTCATTCAGAAGAATAGCGGTGCAGCGCCCATCGCACAAGCGGCGCGTCATGGGGAAGCAAAGAATGGTCGCATTGGCACTGGGTTTGACGGCAGCGCTGTGCTGGGCGGTGCATGACCTGTTCGTGCGCAAACTGTCGCAAGGGACGGAACTGGTGCCCCTGATGCTGGCCGTTCTGGCGGCGGGGTCGGTGGCACTGGTGGTGCCGGTGGTTGTCTGGGGCGAATGGGGCCTGATGACGGGCCCCGCGGTCTGGCTGGCGCTTGCCGCGGGGGTGGCCTTTGCCGTGGCATTCGGCAGTCTGTACAAGGCCTTCAGCCTGGCCCCTGTCCGGGTCGTATCGCCCATCATCGGGGCCTATCCGATGATCACGCTGGGCCTGGCCGTGGCACAGGGCCGACCTGTGACGACAGGCGATTGGCTGGCCGTGACTGCCATCGTCGGCGGCATCGCCGTGGTCGCCCTGACCGGCGATGACGAAAAGCCAGCCCCCCAAACCCGCACCGGCCAAGCGATGGCTTGGGCCGCCCTCAGCGCCTGCGGCTTTGCCGTCACCTTCGCCTTGGGCCAAGCGGCAGCCCGCGCCGGGTCCGAACTCCCCGCGATCATGATCACCCGTATTGCGGCGCTGATCTGTGTCGCCCTGCTGCTGACCCTGCGGCGTAGCAAGCCACAACCCATTGGCGGGCAATGGAAAGTGATGGCAGCGATGGGGGTGATGGATGCCATCGCCTTGGGTGCCGTCATGCTGTCCGGCAGCCTGCCCCATGCCGAATACGCCTCGGTCGCCTCGGCTTTGTTTGGGGTGCTGACAATCCTGCTGGCCACCCAGTTCCTGAACGAACGGGTGCGCCCCGTGCAATGGCTGGGCATCGCCGTCATCTTTGCCGGCATCGGCAAGTTGGCGGTGTAGGAGGGGCATGCTTGCTTTGACCGAGGCCCTAGCCGAGGTCATGCGTGCCATTTGCCACAAACCGGCCGGGGGCCCAAAGCCCCCGGCCAGCGCCCTCCCTCCCCTTGGAGGGCGCTTCTCGCCCTCCAGGTCGGGCGCTGTCCTATGTTGGATGGGCTGAACCGTTCCACCTGACGCTTGGCCACGTCGGGCGGGAAAACGCGGTGCGTTTTCTTTTCCACCCGAGCCGAACGTCCCGTTAACCCTCCGCCACCCCACTCAACCCCCGCAGCGCCCGCCGTTCGCCCTGTGGTGTCACCCCAAACGCCTGCTGATAATCCCGCGCCATCGGCCCGGACCGGGGATAGCCGACCGAGGCCGCAATCTCGGTCAAGCTATCGCTCGAATACAGCACCCTCTGCCGCGCCTTGGACAGCCGGATCAACCGGTAATACCGCAGCGGCGTCTGCCCGGTTTCCCGCCGGAACAGCCGCTCCAGATTGCGCTCCGACATCTCGACCGCCGCCGCCACATCGGGAATGCGGATCGGGTCCTCGATATGGCTGTCAAACAGCTGGATCGCGGCGCGCAGCTTGGGCGGCAACCCATCATTTGTCCCCCCGGCCCGCTGCACGGGTACCTTCTGCCGCGCATCCTCGTCCCGCACGAAAGGGTGCTGGAACCAGCAGGCGACCTCGGTCATCGTATCCCGCCCCAACCGCTCTTCGATCAGGCGCAGCATCAGGTCAAACACCGCCCCCGCGCCGGACGCCGTAATCCGCCGCCGGTCGCGCAGGATCACCGTCTCATGCGCCACAATCTGGGGAAACTCGGCCTTGAACGCCGCCTCGTAACACCAATGCACGGACGATCCATGCCCCGCCATCACCCCGGCCCGTGCCAGCGGAAAGATCCCACCCGAAAACGCGCCCAGCGTCACCCCCGCCCGGTCCAGCCGCCGCAATACGCCCTGCGAATGACGCGGGTCGCGGAACTGCCCGGTGGGCGGCGACAACAGATAGACCTGATCCAACCCCGCCGCCGCATCCAACCTCTGATCCGGCGTGAACCGCACCTCGGCGGAGGACCGCACAGGCTCCAACGCCTCGGCCAGCAGAACCCAGGCAAAGGCCCGCGTCCCGGTGATTTCATTGGCTGCCCTGAGCGGTTCGATGGCCGAGGTCAGACAGGCCATCGGAAACCCGTCAAACATCAGGAACCCCAGCGTCAGCGTTCCGGCCATTATGCGCCCCGTCGCTCAGGCGTCCGGCCAGAAGCCCGGCGAGGTGGGGGCACCGTCGTCATAGTGCGAAAGCCATTCCGCCATCGCCGGACGATTGCGCAAGAACCCTTTGTAGGAGGCGATATCGGGGTGAATGTCGCGCACAACCCGGTGCAAACGGCGGCCCCATTTCGGCACCGTCACCAACTCCTCGAACTTGCCTAAGTAGGCCCGGATCGAAAAGGCAATCGCGTTGGAGCGGGGCAGCCGGAACAGCGCCTGCAATTCCACGCGCAGATGCTGCTTGTTGCCCAGGTTTTCGGGCGTCAGGGTGGTCTTGGTCGGCCCCCATTTGGGGTAGTTCTCAGGGCTGGTGTCCAGCAGCGGATTGACCGTCATCGTCCAGTTGAACCGACGGACGGGCGAGCCGTGCTGCAACTTCAACAGAAACTTCAGCGCCCGGTCAAAGACCTGCTTTTCATGGGCCAAGGGCACCGGCGCATGCCATTCCATGAAGTTCATGCCAACGTCGAAATCCAGTGACCAGTCGGCCTGCGTGGTGATCATGCCCGCATCCATCCACAGGCTACCATCCCGTTCATCCTGCAAGGAAAAATCGCCCTGCATCTGGCGGGTGACATACTCCATCGGGCCGTAAGGCAGGGTTGATGTGTCCAGAAAGGTGAACTTGTGGTCAATCCCCAAGGGCCGGTTGACCCAGTGCCACTGATTGCCACTCTTGGTCAGCGAAAACCACTGCGGATAGTCCCGCGCATTGCTTTCCATGATCAGTTCCAACAGGTCCCACCCTGCCAGCGTCATGTGCGGCAGGGACTGGCAGCGCAGCGGGTCCTCGGCCAGAACCTTGGCGCGGTCGATCATCTCGGCGACGTAATGCTCATCCACGTCAAAGGTTTTCTCGAACACAGACCCCGGTTTGCCCGGTTGATGCGGCTCCATGTTGACCGAATACATGTATTCGTCC
>CAMDHB010000218.1 GCA_945897655.1 Pseudorhodobacter antarcticus | reverse complement strand
ATCGCGCAAAGCCTGGGCCAGCTGGGTCTATACCGAACCCGCGGGCCCGCGCCCTGACCGGATCGACCTGACCTATTGGATGAATTCCCTGCAACCCATCCCCAAGGACGACCCGCTGTTTGTGACGTTGAACCCCAACCGGCAAATCGCCGACCACCTGATCCATGACGTTGCAACCTTCCGTCATCCGGTGTTCGACATGGGTGCAATCGCGGCACAGGAAACCCTGCGCCGGACCAATGGTGAGGGTGGGGTGTGGTTCTGCGGCGCATGGATGCGGCACGGGTTTCACGAGGATGGCTTTGCCACGGCCGTCGATGTGGTGAACGCCCTGCGCACACGCATTGCCCTTCAGGCCGCAGCATGAGCGAAGTCGATCATGTCCAGGGCGAGACGTTCCACGGGCGCAAGGGTGAGGTTGCCAATGCGTTCCGCTATCACGTCGATTATCTGATGCTGAACCCTGACACGCGGGCAGGTCCTGCCTTATTCTCTAGGAACCGGGCCAACCTGTTTTATGTGAATGATGCCGACCACGGCGGCGCGCCTGGGGCCGGGCGCGGCGCAGCCTGGCTGCGCGACCTGCTGGCTGAACGGGGTTTGCCAATCGGGAAAATCAGCCTTTTGGCGCAGCCTCGGGTACTCGGCCATGTGTTCAACCCCGTGTCGTTCTGGCTGGTCCATGATGATGCGGGCGCCCTGCGCGTGGCTGTGGCCGAGGTGACCAACACCTATGGCGACCGGCACTGCTATCTGTGCCACCGTGCCGATCTGGGGCCTATGCGGCCCGACGATCATATTGCAGCGCAAAAACTGATGCATGTCTCACCCTTTCAGGCGGTTGAAGGCGGCTATATCTTTCGCTTTGACATCCGCGCCGACCGGATTGGCATCTGGATCGACTATTCCGCAGGCCAGGGCGGCCTGATTGCCACCCTGACAGGCCGTCGCGTGCCGCTGACCAACAGGGCCATTTTGCGGACACTGCTCCTCAGACCTTTTGGCACGCGACGGGTACTGGCGCTGATCCACTGGCAGGCGCTGAAGCTCTGGTGGAAAGGGGTCGTGTTTAGGGATCGCCCGCAACCCCCAACCGCTTATGTGTCGGGGCAGGCGTCATCAGGCGCCACGCCCCATCCCGCCTCTGTCACTGTTGTTGCTGAATAGGAACGCCCCCATGTTGATCGCCATCACCCTTGCCGTCCTTGCGACCCTTGCAGCACCCTTTTTCATAGGCTTTCGCAGCCAGCGTCCCGCCCATTTTGCCGCGTTGGAGCCCCGCTTTGACCCGCGCCGCGACCTGAACGGTCAAATCCTGTGCGAAGGGGTGATTTATGGGCCGACAGGCCGTGTCACCTCGCGCTTTGTGGCCGAGATGGAGGGCAAATGGGAAGGCAACCGTGGCGTTCTGTCCGAACGGTTCCGCTATGACAACGGCGACCAGCAGGATCGCGCATGGCGGTTGACAGTTGGAAACGACGGCACCATGCGGGCCGAGGCGGATGATGTGGTGGGCGCCGGGGCTGGCACGATCAGCGGTCCGACGGTCCAGATGCTGTACAAGCTGCGCCTGCCGAAATCGGCCGGCGGCCATGTGCTGTCGGTGACCGACTGGATGTATCTGGCCGAAAACGGCACCATCATCAACCGCAGCCAATTCCACAAATTTGGCATCAAGGTGGCTGAAATAGTCGCCACCATGCGCCGGGTCCCGGCATGAGCTTTGCAGGCAAGCACTACTGGCTCGTCGGCGCGTCCGAGGGGCTGGGTCTGGCCCTGGCCGCCAAACTGCACGCAGCCGGGGCGAAACTGACATTGTCAGCACGGACAGAATCCTCTTTGGCTGCCGCACAGCAGCGCTTGCCGGGGGTGCGTGACGTCCCGGTTGATGTGGCCAGCACGGATGGGGTGGCCCAGGCCGCAGCGCAGGTTGGGCCCGTGGACGGCGTGGTCTTTCTGGCCGGGGTTTATTGGCCTATGACCGGTCAGGCGATTAATGCGCAACAACTGACCAGCATGTGCGACGTCAACTTCACCGGCTGTGCCCGTGTGATTGGCGCCGTTCTTCCGGCGATGGTTGCGCGCGGCCAAGGGCATGTCGTGATCACAGGCTCCCTGTCTGGCTTTCGCGGCCTGCCGGGGGCGATTGGATATGGCGCAAGCAAGGCGGGGGTTATGGCCCTTGCCGAAAGCCTTTATGCCGATCTGCGCGGCACCGGGATCAAGGTGCAACTGGCCAATCCCGGTTTCATCCGCACGCGCCTGACCGCAAAGAACGACTTCTCGATGCCCTTCCTGATGGAACCAGAGGGCGCGGCCGAGGAGATGATGCGCCTGATGCAATCAGACCGCTTCAAAGCCAGCTTTCCCACGGCGTTTTCCTGGGTTTTCCGTCTGTCGCAGTTCCTGCCGGACTGGGCATATTACCGGCTGTTTGCGCCTATCTCGTCACGCAAACCATGAAGAACCCGTCCATTCCGCCAAGATCGGCCCAGTAATCCGGGCGCAGACGAAGCGCGCCATCAGGGCTGAACCAACCGTCCGGCACACCGGCCAGGGACCTGCGTACCACTGTAAGTCCCGGATGCCGCTCCAGGGCCCCGGCCAGTTGCGCCTCACCCTCCTCCGGCAGCAGCGAACAGGTGCAATAGACCAGCCGCCCACCGGGCCGCAGAAACGTGAGCGCGCGGTCAAACATCTGTGCTTGCAGGGTCACCAGACCCTCAATCTCGGTTCCGTCCTTGATGTACAATAGGTCCGGATGCCGCCGGATCGTGCCCGTCGCCGAACAAGGTGCGTCCAATAGGATCGCGTCGAATAGGCCCTCAGGATGCCAATGCAGACCATCGGCCACCACCAGATCGGCAGCCAACCCGGTGCGCGCCAGATTTTCCCGAACCCGCCCCATGCGCGGCCCGGAGATATCCAAGGCCGTCACAAGGGCCCCCGCCGCCGCCAATTGCAAGGTTTTGCCACCCGGCGCTGCGCACAGATCCAGCACCTTTTGCCCACGTACATCGCCCAGCATCGGCACCGCCAAAGCCGCCGCCGCATCCTGCACCCACCAGGCGCCCTCGGCATATCCCGGCAATCCCGAAATTTGCCCCGGCTCACGGATCCGCAGCGACCCGGTCGGCAACATATCCCCATCCGGAAGGGGCGCACCCTTCACAGTCAAATCCGTGGGCGGCGTCCGGGCCTGAACCCCCTCCATCGCCGTCACGGCATCACGACCATAGGCATGGACCATGGGCTGGCGCAGCCAGCGCGGCATTTTCTGCGCCGCACCCGCCAGAACAACCCCCGTCGGTATCTTGCGCAACACCGCGTTGATCATCCCCGCCAGCGCCGCCACATGCTGCCCCTTGCGCGCCATTTCCACGGCCGCATTCACCACGCCATGCGCCGCCGCCCCACCCTGCAATTCGGTCACCGCCAGCCTCAGGATGTTCAGCACCAAAAGCGGCGGCTCACGCTTCAGAAAGGTTTGCAGCAAACGGTCGATCGGTTCGATCTGCCGCAGAGTCTCTGTTGCCAGCCGCTGTGCCCGAGCCCGGTCGGCGGCGGCAAGCTTGGCCAAGGCAGGCCCCTCGCTCAGTTGCGACATGGGCAGGCGATCCCCCAGAACCCCCATCAGCAAGGCCAATGCGGCCTGCCGCGCCAAAAGTCCCTCTGCCATCGTCCAACCCTTGCTGATCACGCCACTGCGCTTATATGAACGGGGGAAGAATGCCAAGGAATGCCCGATGACCGACCAACCTGCCCTTCCACCTGCCGCCCAACGCGCCTTGGCCGAGGCGGAAGCGCGCCGCGCGGCGGCAGCACCGATTGCACTGGCCCCAGAACTCGGTGGCCGCAAGGGACCGGAACCGGTGCGCTTTGGCGATTGGGAACGCAGGGGTATCGCGGTGGATTTCTGATCACGACCGCAGCGTCTCTTCGCTACAGCCCCAGCACATCCATCATGTCATAGCGGCCAGGCTTTTGCCCCTGACCCCACAGCGCCGCCCTCAGCGCCCCCCGCGCAAAGATCGCCCGGTCGGTTGCGATATGGCGCAACACGATCCGTTCGCCATCGGCGGCAAAGATCACATCATGCTCGCCCACGATATCGCCGCCGCGAATGGCCGAAAAGCCGATGGTTCCCTTGGCCCGCGCCCCCGTGATCCCGTCACGGCCCGAAACGATGGCCTCGTCCAGCGCCACGCCACGGCCATCCGCCGCCGCCTGCCCCAACATCAGCGCGGTGCCTGAGGGCGCATCTACCTTCATCCGGTGATGCGCCTCGACAATCTCGATATCCCAATCCACATCCAGAGCCTGCGCCACTTTCTGGGTCAGCCGGGTCAAGAGGTTCACACCAAGGCTCATATTGCCTGCTTGAATGATCACGGCATGATGGGCAGCCAGGTCGAGCCGTCGGTGATGTTCCGGCTCAAGTCCCGTGGTCCCCACCACATGCACCGCACGCGCCTGCGCGGCCAATGCAGCAAAATCGACCGACGCGGCGGGCGAGGTGAAATCAACCACCGCCTGCGCCCGGGCAAAGGCCTCCAACGGGTCGTCACTGACCTCAACCCCCAGCGCTCCCAGACCCATCGCCTCGCCGATATCCCGGCCAACCCACGCATGGCCCGAACGTTCGATGCAGCCCACCAGTTTGACCTTGTCAGACGCGGCAATCATCCGGACCAGCATCTGGCCCATTTTCCCCGACGCACCCGTCACGACAATTCCGGTCAAGTTGCTCATGCGATCCTCCTGCTTGATCTGCCTTTAGCGCGTTCAGCCCCCCCCGAAAAGCCCGCCGTTGCAGAGCACCGCGATTAGGCCTAAAGGGACGTCATGGCAAAACACTCCTCCCCCCAAGGTCCGCGTCAGCGCCAGCTTCGTGTTGGCGAGATGATCCGTCGTATTCTCTCCGAACTGCTGATGCAGGGCGAAATCCACGATCCTGTGCTGAACTCCATCTCAATTTCGATTGGCGAGGTTGCGATGTCGCCTGACCTTAAGGTTGCCACGATCTATGTCACCCCGCTGATGGGCGGGGCAACGTCGCAGGATGCCATCGCGGCCCTGTCCAAAAACGCATGGGAACTGCGAAAGCGCGTCTCGTCAGAACTGACCCTGCGCTATTCGCCCGAACTGCGGTTCCGCGCGGACGAAACCTTTGACCGCATGGACGCCGCCCGCAAGATGTTTGCCGACCCTCAGGTTCAGCGCGACATCGCCGCCAAGGACGAGCCCGAGGGCGCCTGATGCGTTGTCTGGCGATCATTCTGGCCCTGATTGCTGGCCAATCGGCGGCAGCGGCCTGCAATACCTTGACTTATGAAGATGCCGCCTATTCGGTCTGCGAAGTGACGACCAATCAGGATCTGCGGCTGTTTCTGAACGGGCCAAACGGCAGCTACGGCGGGTTTGCCGCTGTGGATGCCGAACTGGCGCGGAACGGTGAAACGCTGGCCTTCGCGATGAATGCAGGCATGTTTCACCCAGACCTGTCGCCCGTGGGCCTTTACATCGAAAATGGGCAACAACTCGCCCGCCTGATCACCTCCGACGGCCCCGGCAACTTTGGCCTGCTGCCAAATGGCGTGTTCTGCATCGGCGACCGCTTTGCCGTGATCGAAAGCCGGACCTTTGCCAAAAACCCGCCCGACTGCCGCTTTGCCACCCAATCCGGGCCGATGCTGGTGATTGGCGGCAAGTTGCACCCCGCCTTCCGGCCAAAGTCTGATTCCCTGAACATCCGCAACGGTGTGGGCGTCAGTGATGATGGTCAGACGGCATGGTTTGTCATCTCGAACGGTGCAGTGAACTTTGACAGCTTTGCACGGCTTTTCAGGGATCAGTTGGGTAGTCACAATGCCCTGTTTCTTGACGGGTCTGTGTCGCGGCTTTATGCGCCCGAGATTGGCCGTTCCGGGACCGGGTTCGGCGTCGGGCCCATCGTGGGTCTTGTTGTCAAAAAGGAAGAATGATGGGGCGCGTGCGAAAGGGCCGGGCGATTTCGGGTTGGCTGGTCGTCGACAAACCGGCAGGCGTCACCTCGACCGATGTGGTGAACAAGGTCAAATGGGCTTTTCAGGCCCAAAAGGCCGGGCATGCGGGCACCCTGGACCCGGCCGCCACCGGCGTTCTGGCCGTGGCACTGGGCGAGGCGACAAAGACAGTTTCCCTGATCACCGATGCCCTGAAATGCTACCGCTTCGTGGTGACGTTGGGCCAGTCCACAACCACGGATGATGC
>CAMDHB010000217.1 GCA_945897655.1 Pseudorhodobacter antarcticus | reverse complement strand
GATTGACAGCTTTGCCCCCTCCTTTTGGGGATAGACGGCGGGTATCCTTTGGCTTTGGTCTGTTGGCCGATCTGTTCAACGACCCGGCGTTGCTTATGTGGTCCTTTGACCCATTATGGAAAACATGCCTGCGTGCCGCTGAAACCCTTTGCGGGCACCATCGGCTGTGCCCCTACGGCCCCAGGCCTGCATTCCGTCGTGTCGCACCGTCGCTTTGGGGACAATCTGGGCATTCGCGAACTGGCTGCTGGAACAACGCTTTACCTGCCAATCGAAGTTGCCGGGGCCCTGCTCACCGTAGGCGACACCCATGCGGCCAAGGGCGACGGCGAGGTCTGCCGTGCCGCCACCTAAAGTCCGATGGACGTAGCTCTGACGCTGGACTTGATGAAAGGTGCCAACCTGAAAACCCCCAGTTTCACCACCCCGGGCCCGGTGACCATCCGTCTTGACACAAAGGGGTATGAGGTTACCACCGGCAGCTGCCCTGATCGGATGTCTGGGGCACGGAACGCCGTTTCGACAATGATCGACCATCTTTGCGCCACGCGCGGCCTGCCCCCGATGCATGCCTACAGGCCGGTGTCGGCCTTTATCTCCCCCGGGCCGTGTTCGAATGACAGGCATGCGGCGGATGCACTGGACAATCTGCCATTGCCGAGCGGTCATCCATCGTGATCAGATGGGCTGAGGGACTTCGACACACCCGCCGAACGCCCTCGTCGATTTCTGGACACCATAACTGTTCGTGGACGGGCTTGAAGCCTGATCGACCAATTGGGCATCCGCGTCGGATTTCATGTTGTGGGACAAAGCTCGGGTGGATTTGGGTGCCAAATCTGCGGCCCGCTATCCCAAGGTATCGAAAACCATGACATTTTCCAACCCGGCCTCCCCGGACATGTGCCGTATTGCCCCCATCCCTGTGGTCCCGGCGAGAAATGGCAGGACTACCCCGCTGCGGCGGACTTCCTGTACATCCTATTCGACTGGTTCTGCGTTACCCCCGCCTTTGACCATTTATCCCGCAGGCTTCTGTGAAAGGGGCATTCAAGCCAAGATGAATGAGGCGTTGTTTCTGGGCTTGACCGACCCCAAACCGCTAACCTGAAGTGGGCCGACATCGACCGGGTGGCAACCGATGCTGCCCCTATGGCTGCATGCTTTGACCATCGGCCCAATCCACATTCCCCACGTCGCCTGTCCTGCCGGGGCCCGGGCTTCCTGCATCATGATGGTGATCTTGGTTCTGTCGCGGAACCTGTTTGCCAACGGGCTGCGCGACACCCTTGACCCAAAGTGCAGGATCAAAATCGGGCGGTCATCGTAATTCTGCCCATCTTCCAGCGTCTCGGCGAGTTAGTCTTTGTGGTGGCCGGCATTTCGATACCAGTCTTCCCGATAGTCTTCATCACCCATGACCTTGGCATGATGGCCTAACCTATGCGCATCCACCTGAGCGTGACACCCGCTCAGGCAAAATCCCGCGCCGCCGAACTGCTGGATCAGGTCGGCGTCCTGCCCAACCACGCCTGGCCCTACCCGCATGAGTTTTGCCGCCGCCAGCGTCATCGCATCGGTATCGCCTGCGCCATCACGCTGGAGCCGAAAATGGTCATCCTCGATGAACCCGTCTCGGCCCTTGATGTGTTGGTCCGGGCCCTGATCCAGAACCTGCTCGCCAATCTGCAAGACCGCCTGAAACTGACCTATGTCTTTGATGCCCCTCACCCATCGCCGTCGTCCTCCGGCTGCCGCTTTCACACGCCTTGCCCGATGGCCCAAGACTGCTGCCCCGAGGGACGTTCCGCCTTGACCCCGTCAAGCGGCGTTCGCGCAGTCGCCTGCCACTGTCCTCTAAATCTTTCCTGAAAGATTGAGCCCCTTTTCACTTTGGTCCAAACCGACTTGGGGGTGTGAAGGCCCCACCTTCCGCAGCCCCATTCGATGCCGATTGCCGTTTTGCGACGCTCCTGGGCTTGAACGGGATGGACCCCGCCCCAAACCTGATCTACCTTCTTTGCCAGAAGACCAAGACAGGCGCCCGCCGCCCGTCGGCATCACCAAGGGAGAGAGACGGCATGCAATATGCAAAGCCAAAGACGGCCACAGAGGCCGCACGATTGCTGGGCGCCGAAACCGGTGTGACCCGGGTTCTGGCTGGTGGCACTGATGTGATGGTGCAACTGAAGGCTGGCATGGTCGAACCCGCTCTGATCGTTGATATCAAGGGCATCCCCGGTATCCGCTCCATCACGCCCGAGGCTGGCGGTTTCCGCATCGGTGCCGCCGTGTCGGGTCTGGAGCTGGGCGACCATGCAGCGCTCTGCGCCATGTTCCCCGGCGTGACCGAGGCCGCCCAACTGATCGGGTCCAAGCAGGTTCAGGGCCGCTGCTCTATGGTGGGCAACCTGTGCAACGGCTCCCCCGCTGCCGATGCTGTGCCCGCCCTCTTTGCCGCCAACGCCGTGGTCCGCATCGAAGGCCCGAACGGCAGCCGCGACGCCGCGGTCGAGACGATCCCCACCGCCCCCGGCCGCACCTCGCTGGCCAAGGGTGAGATCATCACCTCGGTCCTCTTGCCCGCCCCCGTCCCGCACAGCGCCGACGCCTATCTGCGCTTCATCCCGCGGACCGAGATGGACATCGCCGTTGCCTCCGCCGGGGTCAGCCTGACGATTGATGCCTCGGGCACAATCACCGCCGCCCGTGTGGCGCTGGGCGCCGTGGCCCCGACCGTGATGCTGGTGGACGCGTGCGCGGCCGCCATCATTGGCACCAAACTGGACGCCGCCGCCCAAGCAGCACTGGAACAGGCTGCATCTGCCGCCTGCAAACCCATCGACGACAAGCGCGGCACCATTGAATTCCGCACCAAGGTGGCCGGCGTCCTTGCCCGCCGCGCTGCACTGATTGCTTACGAACGCGCCGGAGGCCGGAAATGAAGACGATCCAAGTAGCCACAACGATCAACGGCGATGCAACCGAATTTGTCTGCGCGCCCGACGAATCCCTGCTCGATGTCCTGCGCAACCGTCTTGGCCTGACCGGCGCCAAGGAAGGCTGCGGCACCGGCGATTGCGGCGCCTGCACCGTGACGCTGGATGGCCGCATGGTCTGCTCCTGCCTCGTCCTTGGGGCCGAGGTTGAGGGCTCGACCATCACCACCATCGAAGGCATGTCGACCGGCGACGCCCTGCACCCCCTGCAGCAGGCCTTCATCGACCATGCCGCCCTGCAATGCGGCATCTGCACCCCGGGCATTCTGGTGGCCGCCAAGGCCCTGCTCGACCGTAACCCCGACCCAACCGACACCGAGCTGCGTTACTGGCTTGCCGGCAACCTTTGCCGCTGCACCGGCTATGACAAGATCATCGCCGCCGTCCAGGACGCCGCCGCCAAGATGAGGACCGCATGATGGATACCGGAGTTTCAAAGCGCAAGTTCAAGCAGGTCGGCACCCGCCCGGCCCGTCCCGACGGTGTGGACAAGGTCAAGGGCCGTGCCATGTACGGCGCCGACATGACCGCACCGGGCATGTTGACCGGCCGCATCCTGCGCAGCCCCCATGCCCATGCCGAAATCGTCTCGATCGACGTGTCCGAGGCCGTGGCCCTGACCGGCGTCAAGGCCGTGGTGACCGGTGCTGATCTGGTCGCGCAAGACGATATCGCCATGCGTGACATCCAGATCAACGTCCTGGCCACCGACAAGGTGCTGTATGATGGCCATGCCGTCGCAGCCGTCGCCGCCGTCAACGCAGATGTCGCCCGTGCGGCGCTGAAGCTGATCAAGGTCACCTATCGTGCCCTGCCCCATGTCACCGATGTTGATGCCGCCATGGCGCCGGATGCCCCGGTCGTGCAGGCGGGGCGCAGCCTTGAAACCGTGCCCGCCGGCATGTCGGCCAATGTGACCAACCAGTGCGAATTTGGCCATGGCAATCTGGACGCAGGCTTTGCCCGCGCCGATCTGGTCATCGAACGCAGCTTCACCACCGCTGCCACCCATCAGGGCTATATCGAACCCCATGCCTGCCTCGCTTCGATGACCTCGGACGGCAAGGCCGAGGTGTGGTGCTGCACCCAAGGCCACTTCAACGTCCGCAGCATCTGCGCCCCCCTTCTGGGGATCGAGGCTAGCCAATTGCGCGTCACGGCTTCCGAAATCGGCGGCGGCTTTGGCGGCAAGACGGCCGTGTTCATCGAACCCGTCGCCCTGGCCCTGTCGCGCAAATCGGGCCGCCCGGTCAAGATCGTCATGACCCGAGATGAGGTGTTCAAGGCCACCGGTCCCACCGTCGCCACGTCGATGGATGTCAAGATCGGCATGACCAAGGATGGCCGCATCACCGCCGGTGACGCGACGCTGCGCTATTCCGGTGGCGCCTTCCCTTGCGGCACGGTCGAAATGGGCGCCCAGTCCGCCTTTGCCGCCTATGACCTTGAGGCGGTGCGGACCCTTGGTTGGAACGTCCTGACCAACCGCCCGAAAGAGGCCGCTTACCGCGCGCCCGGCGCACCGCAGGCGATTTATGCCGTCGAATCGGTGATTGACGAATTGTGCCAGAAGCTGAACCTTGACCCGCTGGACGTGCGGATCAAGAACGCCGCGACCAAGGGCACCCTGTCCTCCTATGGCCCGACCTTCGATGACATCGGCCTGATGGCCACATTGGAGGCAGCCAAGAATCACCCGCATTACAGCGCACCCTTGGGCAAGAATCAGGGCCGCGGCCTGTCTGCTGGGTTCTGGTTCAACTTCGGCGGCAACACTTCGGTGTCGCTGACCGTCAACACTGACGGCACCGTTTCGGTCAGCGAAGGCAACCCCGACATTGGCGGCTCGCGCGCTTCGATCAGCCTGATGGCAGCCGAGGAGTTGGGGATCGGCTATGACAAGGTTCGCACCATCATTGCCGATACTGCCTCGCTGGGACACAACGACAACACCGATGGCAGCCGTGTGACCTTTGCCGTGGGTCTGGCGACGATCCATGCGGCGCGTGACGTGATCAAGAAGATGTGCGGACGGGCCGCCCGGATGTGGGACATCGACGAGGATGCCGTGACTTGGGTCGATGGAGCGGCAGTCCCGGCAGGTGACAATGCGGGCAAGTTCCCGCCGATGACCCTGGCCGAGATTGCGGCCACGTCGCTGCAAACCGGCGGGCCGTTGGCTGGGCACCATGAATTCACCGCCGATGGGGCAGGGGTCAGCTTTGGCGTGCACCTGTGCGACATCGAGGTGGACCCCGAAACCGGCCATACCTCCGTGCTGCGCTATACGGTGTTCCAGGATGCTGGCAAGGCCGTGCATCCCGATTATGTCGAGGGGCAGATGCAGGGCGGTGCGGTGCAGGGCATTGGCTGGGCGCTGAATGAGGAGTATATCTACGGGCGTGATGGCCGCCTGCAGAACGCGGGCTTCCTGGATTACCGCATCCCGGTCGCCTCCGACCTGCCGAAGATTGACACGGTCATTCTGGAAATCCCGAACCCCGGCCACCCCTATGGTGTGCGGGGTGTGGGCGAGACGCCGATCGTGCCGCCGCTGGCTGCGGTTTCCAACGCCGTGGCCCGGGCCATCGGCATGCGGATGACCAGCCTGCCCATGTCGCCGCCCCGCATCCTCAAGGCGCTGTCTGGCGGCTGAGATGGTGCAGGTCACGCTCTTCGGTTCGATCCGGGCGCATGCCGATGGCCGCGCCAAGGTTGAGGTCGAGGCGCGGAATTTCAAGGAACTGCTCGACCGTCTGGTCGAGCAGTATCCGGGCATGAAGCCGCAGATTGACCGGGGGGTATCGGTGGCGATTGATGGGCTGGTCTATAAGGAAGCCTGGTTCGCCCCGATCAAACCGGACTCGGAGGTCGTCTTGTTGCCCTACATGCAAGGCGGCTGAGGAAGATGGGCATATTGCCCATCCTACAAGTCAGGTCATGACCGTCCACATGTGGACACTTTGAAAATAAGTTATGGATCAATGGGTTATCGATTTTCACTAACCTGAAATCAACCTTTGTCCGGCCGGGTGAACCGCTGCGCTAGAACGGATTTTTCGAAAAATCCGAAGCGAAGTCCTCGAGGACTTCGTTACGATTTCTTCGAAGAAATCGTATCCCGGCAGGTCAAACGCGGCCCCTGTCATGCCGCACAGTGCCAGGAAACTCAGGCAGCCAGCCCTCGCGCCGCTTTGTCCAGCAGTCATAGGTGGCCCCGGTGACCTGATCCATCCCGCCCCCCAGTCCTTGACGCCGGGTTAATTTCAGAATC
>CAMDHB010000216.1 GCA_945897655.1 Pseudorhodobacter antarcticus | reverse complement strand
TCCAGGTCCGCGCCGTTCCCCAGGCATCGGGGAAGCCGGCAGGGGCACGGGCGCGAAACCTGGTTGACCGGAAATCCCGTTTCAGAACCGGCAGATAGGTCTGGATGTTGCGAAAGGCGTCTGGACCCACGAAATAGTCATGCCGCCCGCCCGGTGCGATACTGTAGCCGCCATCCGCCCGCCTGCGGATGCCGATACGGTCGTCCGCCATGCAGCCCTGCATCACCGCCGCCATCGGCACAGTCTGCGCGACCGAGGCCAGCACTGACAGTTGGGGCAGGTTCACCCCCTCGGCCCGCAGGAACAGGGACGACCACGCCCCCCCCGCCACCACCACCTGATCGCAGGCGATGGTGCCCTGTTCAGTCACCACACCCACCACCCGGCCTGCGGCAAGGTCCAACCGGCGCACGGCGCAGTCTTCGACGATCACCGCACCCCGCCTGACCGCGCCTGCCGCAAGCAGGGGGACAGCGACCCAAGGTTCGGCATGGCCATCGCTTTCAGTGAAAAGCCCGCCCACCCACTGCACCGCCGCTGTCGGGTAGCGGTCATAGACCTGGCCCGAGGATTGCAGGCGCACATCCAGCCCATGGCCCCGGGCCTCGGTCATCCAGCGTTCAAAGCCGAGCATCTCTTCATGGCTGCGGGCCAGATACATGGTGCCATGCTGGGCAAAGCCCAGACCCGGCATTTCGGCCGCCATCGCCTTCCACAGCGCCAGACTTTCCATCATGATCGGCAATTCGCCGAAATCCCGCCCCTGCTGACGAATCCAACCCCAGTTGCGGCTGGACTGTTCGCCCGCAACCCGGCCCTTTTCGCACAAAACAACCGACAGCCCGCGTTCCGCCAGATGCCAGGCCGTCATGACGCCAATCACACCGCCGCCCAGCACCACCACATCCGCCTGCGCCGGAGGGGGGCCGGGATAGGTGACGGGCGTGCCGTCATGGATGGGAAAGGTCACGCCAGATCCTCCAGCAACCGCTCCATGAACCGCTGGCCCGCTGCGAATTCGGACAGTTCCAGATATTCATCCGCCTGATGCGCCTGTGCGATGTCGCCGGGGCCACAGACCACGGCGGAATAGCCCGCCTCCTGAAACTGGCCCGCTTCGGTGCCATAGCTGACCACGCCCACCGCATTGGCCCCGGTCAGGCGGCGCGCCAAAGCCTCGGCCGCACCGCCACCTTCGGGGCGCAGGCCTGGCACGCCGAAAAAGCGGGTCAGGTGCACACCCGCCTCGGGCCGCCGTGCGGTCAGGGTGGCACCCAGACGGGCGGCCTCGCCCTCGAACGCGGCGGCCAAGGCTTCGTGATCCTCGCCCGGCAGAACCCGCATCTCGACCGCAAAACGGCAATCGGCGGCAGTGATGTTGTTGGCCGTGCCACCCGCGATCATGCCGACATGCAGGGTGGTGAACGGGGGATCAAAGACGGAAGGCCCGGCAACCGCCTGCAGGGCTGCATTGCGGTCGTTGACCCACCCAATCAGCCGAGCCCCTTCCATGATGGCCGAAACGCCATAGGGCAGGAGAGAGGAATGCACCTCATACCCCTTCACATGCACGGCAAAGCCGATGCCGGTCTTGTGGCCAACGATCACGCCCATATTGGACGGCTCGCCAATCAGGGCCAGTTCGGCCTGCGGCAGAACCTGCTGCATCGCGGCAATCATCGGCGGCGCGCCAGTGCAGCCCACCTCCTCGTCATAGGACAGGGCCAATTGCAGGGGGCGCCGTAGCCCAGCATGCTGCCCGCGCACCAGTGCCCAGACGGCCAGGGCCACATAGCCCTTCATGTCGCAGGTGCCCCGGCCATACAGCCGCCCGTCCCGTTCCACCACCGTCCAGGGGTCCGATGTCCAGACCTGCCCCTTGACCGGCACCACGTCGGAATGGCCCGACAGAACCACGCCCCCCGCCACTCGCGGCCCCGCATGGGCCATCAGCGCCGCCTTGCTGCGGTCGTCATTCCAATGGCGGTGACATTCGATCCCATGGCCCGTCAGATAGCTTTCCAGCCAATCCACCAGCGCCAGATTGCTGTCGGACGACACGGTGGGAAAGGCCACCAGATGCTCCAGGATCTGCCGCGCCGAAAGTTCATTCATCGTTCTGCCCCCATATCTTGTGGGCAAGGTGGGCTGGCGTTGCGTGGCTGTCAATATCTGGCAGAGTGTAGCGACAATCGGGCATTTTGCCCGCAGGAAGGGGCTGGAATGCATTTCAGAATCAGGGTTGATAGCTGAACCGAAATCGTGAAGACTTGGTTGAATACAAAGACGCCTCAGAGTGTTTGCTGCAAGAACAACAACAAAAACAAAAGATTGGGAGAAGCCCATGCCCGATGGGGGCGACCTTGTGCTGGATGTGAAAGGGTTGAAGACCGTGTTTCGCACCCGGGGGGGTGAGGTTCATGCCGTCAACTCTGTCAGCTTTCATCTGGGGCGGGGCGAACTTCTGGGTGTGGTGGGCGAAAGTGGGTCTGGCAAGTCGGTGACGATGATGTCTCTGATCGGCCTGTTGCCGTCACCCCCGGCGGAAAACCGGGGCGGTCAGGTTCTGCTGGGCGGGCGTGACCTGTTGAAGATCACGGATGAGGAATTGCGCGCCGTGCGGGGCGCCAAGGTGGGGTTCATCTTTCAGGACCCGATGACCAGCCTGAACCCGGTCTTCACGGTGGGCGACCAGATCATGGAACCCTTGATCCGGCACATGGGACTGACCCGCGCGCAGGCTCGGGTTCGGGCGGCGGAGTTGTTGGAACTGGTGGGCATTTCCGATGCGGCCACCCGCATTGACAATTACCCGCACCAGTTTTCGGGCGGCATGCGCCAGCGGGTGATGATTGCGATTGCGCTGTCCTGCGACCCGGATGTCCTGATTGCAGATGAGCCGACCACGGCGCTGGATGTGACAATTCAGGCGCAGATTCTGGAACTGGTGAAGGAGTTGCGCCAGAAACTGGGCATGGCGATCATCTGGATTACCCATGATCTGGGCGTCATCGCGGGCATCGCGGACCGGGTGATGGTGATGTATGGCGGGCAAGTCGTGGAACAGGCCCCGGTGAGGGATCTGTTCGCAAACCCGCAGCATCCCTATACCCGCGCCCTGCTGAAAACGATCCCCTCGCTGCACGGCAAGCGCGCCGCCCGCCTGCAAGTGATCGAAGGCCAGCCGCCCATCATGACCGCCGCCCCCACCGCCTGCGCCTTCCGTGACCGCTGCGCCCAGCGGATGGACCGCTGCGACCACGAAAACCCGCAGCGCAGGCCCGTGGGTGCGGGCCATGACGTCGCCTGCCATTGGTCTGCAGGGGGTGTCGATGCGTAACGGTATGGAAAAGAACAAATCTTTTCGAAAAGATTTGCAAATTTCTTCGAAGAAATTTGGGTTGTGCCGCATAGGGGGTGCCCATGCTTGACGCAACACCCAAGACGCTGGTGCAGGTCCGCGACCTGAAGATGTATTTCCCGATCTATGCCGGTATCCTGCGCCGCCATCGGGGCGATGTGAAGGCCGTGGATGGCGTCAGCTTTGACATAGCCCAAGGCGAGACGCTGGGGCTGGTGGGCGAAAGCGGTTGTGGCAAATCGACCGTGGGCCGCGCCTTGCTGCGGCTTTATGAACCGACCGGCGGATCGGTGGTTATTGATGGCGAAGATATCGCCACCCTTGCGCCCGAGGCGTTGCGGCGCAAGCGGCCCACCATGCAGATGGTGTTCCAAGACCCGCAAGCCAGCCTGAACCCCCGCATGACCCTGGCAGAGATCATTGGCGAGCCGCTGGTCGAACATGGAAACCTGACGCCGCAAGACCGGTTAAAGCGCATCTATGACCTGATGGATCAGGTTGGCCTGAACCGGCGGTTTGCCGGACGTTTCCCGCATGAGTTTTCGGGCGGTCAGCGGCAGCGCATCGGCATCGCCCGCGCCCTGGCGCTGAACCCCAAGTTCATCGTCTGCGATGAACCCATCGCGGCGCTGGATGTGTCGATTCAGGCCCAGGTCGTGAATTTGCTTGAGGATTTGCAGGACAATCTGGGCCTGACTTATCTGTTCATCAGCCACGATCTGTCGATGGTGCGCCACATCGCTGACCGGGTTGCGGTGATGTACTTGGGCCGCATCGCCGAACTCAGCCCCCGCGACGCCCTTTATGACCGCCCCCTGCACCCTTACGCCGAGGCGCTGCTGTCTGCCGTCAACGAACCCGACCCCATGCTGGCCCGGCGCGAACGGATCATCCTGCAAGGCGATGTCCCCTCGCCAGCCCGGCCCCCCAAGGGCTGCAACTTTTCCACCCGCTGCCCGCGCGCCTTTGCCCGCTGTCACGCGGAAAAACCACAGCTATCCGAGGTTGAGCCAGGGCGCCATGTCGCCTGCTTCCTCTACGACACAACAGCAAAAGCCGGACCAACCGGCGGACCCGAGGCACCCAGGCTGAAACCTGCCGCGTACAACCAACAAGGAGAACATCAATGAAGCTGACAACAGCCCTACTGGGGGCCGCCTGCGCAATCGCGCTGGCCCCCGCCGCCTATGCCGAACGCGGCACGGACGGTGAGTTGAAACTGACCTTCCCGCAGGCCGTGTCGATCCTGAACCCCTTCTTGTCGTCGGGGACCAAGGACGTCTATTCCTCGTCGATGATCATCGAACCGCTCGCTGGCTATGACGCCTCGGGCAACCTGATCCCCAAACTGGCGGTCGAGATTCCGACGCTGGAAAATGGCGGGATTTCTGCGGACCTGACCTCGATCACCTGGAAACTGCTGCCGGGTCTGCTTTGGTCTGATGGCACGCCGGTCACCGCCGATGACGTGGTGTTCACCGCCAACTACTGCATGGACCCGGCTGGCGGTTGCGCCCAGGCGTCCAAGTTTGATGGCGTCGCCTCGGTCGAGGCTGTCGATGCGTCGACCGTCAAGGTGACCTTCGCCGCCGCCAAGCCGAACCCCTACACCGCCTTCGTCGGCGCCCTGTCGCCCATCATCCAGAAGGCACAGTTTGCCGCCTGCACCGGCGCTGCGGCACCGACCTGCACCGACCAGAACAACGGCCCGATCGGCACTGGCCCCTATATGGTCACCGGCTTTACCGTCAATGACACGGTGTCGATGGCTGCCAACCCGAACTACCGCGACCCGATGAAGCCCGCCTTCGCGACCGCCGTGATCAAAGGCGGCGGCGATGCCGAAGGTTCGGCCCGTGCCGTCATGGAAACCGGCGAGTTCGACTATGCCTGGAACACCCAGATCCCACCCGACAGCCAGGCCGCGATGACCGCTGCCGGCAAGGGCCAGTTCGTGGTGGCCTTCGGCACGCTGATCGAACGGTTGGAAATGAACATGACCAACCCCTCCCCCGACCTGCCCGAGGGTGAGCGTTCGACCGCCATGCACCCCCACCCCTTCCTGACCGACATCCGCGTTCGTACCGCCCTGTCCAAGGCGATTGACCGTTCGATCCTGGTCGAAGTCGGCTACGGCGCCGGTGGTGCACCTGCCTGTAACATCGTCCCCGCCCCTGCTGCCTGGGCATCGGACAACACCGGTTGCATCGCGCAGGACATGGAAGGCGCCAAGGCGCTGCTGGATGAGGCTGGCTGGGTCGTGGGCGCCGATGGCATCCGCGAAAAGGACGGGATGAAGCTGAACATCCTGTACCAGACCACCGTCAACCCGGTCCGTCAGGACTTCCAGGCGCTGATCAAGGATTGGTGGACGGAACTGGGCGTGAATGTCGAACTCAAGGCCATCGACCCGTCGGTGTTCTTTGGCGGTGACGCCGGTTCGCCCGACACCTTCCAGAAGTTCTATGCCGATGTCGAAATGTATGCCAACAACTCGGACGGCACGGACCCGGAAACCTATCTGTCGCAATACCAGTGCAAGAACGCCCCCAAGCCGGAAAATCAGTGGCAGGGTGAGAACATGAACCGCTTCTGCGACCCGGCCTATGATGCGCTGGTGGCCGAGCTTTCGGGCACCCGTGACATCGCCAAGCGTCAGGAAATCGCCAAGAAGTTGAACGACATGGTGACGAAAGACAGCATGATCGTGATCCCGCTGGTGCACCGTGGCACGCTCTCGGCCCATTCGAACGCTCTGGGCGGTGTCCAGATCAACGCCTGGGATTCGGAAATGTGGAACGTGGCCGATTGGTACCGCGTGAAGGTATCGCTTCGGGGGGGGCCGTGACAGGCCCCGCCCACCCCCTTCCAAAGACCTGACCCGAGGCGTTGCCCGCGCATGCTTACCTTTACGCTCCGCAGACTTCTGCTGGCCATACCGACGCTTCTGGTCATCTCTTTGGTGATA
>CAMDHB010000215.1 GCA_945897655.1 Pseudorhodobacter antarcticus | reverse complement strand
GTGTTGGTTTGTCTTTTGGACAGTGGCCAGCCGGCCCGCCTGCCGCCTCAGTTGCGGCGGATGCTGGACAGGGCGGCGCAGTGAGGGGGGAAAGATGCGGCTGACACAGTGTCACAACTTCAAGGATTTCAGGGAATTGGCTCGGCGGCGGGTGCCGGGGGCGATTTTCGACTATATCGACGGCGGGGCGGATGACGAGGTCAGCAAGCGGCGCAATGCGGCGGCGATCGAGGCGTGCGATCTGGTGCCGAATGTGTTGCGCGGGGTCAAGGATGTTGATCTGTCGGTGACGGTGATGGGGCAAAAGCTGGCGCTGCCGGTGTATCTTTCGCCCACCGCCTTGCAGCGGGTGTTTCACCCGGATGGCGAGCGGGCGACGGGGGCGGCGGCGGCGAAGTTTGGCACGATGTTCGGGGTATCCTCGCTCGGCACGGTCAGTTTGGGCGAGATGCGGCGGGCGCAGAAGACGCCGCAATGCTATCAGTTCTATTTCCATCGGGACCGGGGGCTGAACCGGGCGATGATGCAATCGGCGCGGGAGGCGGGGGTGGAGGTGATGATGCTGACGGTCGACAGCATCACCGGCGGCAACCGCGAGCGGGACAAGCGCAGCGGCTTTGGCATTCCGTTCCGGCCCAAGGCGGGGGCACTGCTGGACTTTGCGCTGAAACCGCTGTGGGGGTTGAATTATCTGACGCATGAAAAGCTGTCGCTGCCGCAACTGGATGCGCATGTGAACCTGGGCGGCACGACGATGTCGATCAGCCGGTATTTCAGTGAAATGCTGGACCCCGACATGAACTGGGACGATGTGGCGGCGATGGCGGCGGAATGGGGCGGGCCGTTTTGTCTGAAGGGTGTGATGTCGGCTGAGGATGCGCGGCGGGCGGCGGATATCGGTTGTGCGGGGATCATCCTGTCCAATCACTCTGGGCGGCAGTTGGACGGCACCCGCGCCCCCTTTGACCAGTTGGCTGAGGTTGTGGATGCGGTGGGTGACCGGCTCGATGTGATGGTGGACGGCGGGTTTACCCGGGGCAACCATGTGATCAAGGCGCTGTCGCTGGGGGCCAAGGCGGTGGGTCTTGGGTCTTACTATCTGTTCGCGCTGGCCGCTGCGGGCAGGCCCGGGGTCGAGCGGGCGATGGCCCTGATGCAGGACGAACTGCTGCGCGGGATGAAGTTGATGGGGGCCCGCAGCGTGGCGGACCTGTCGCGGGCGAACCTGCGGCAGCGCTGAGGCGGTTCATTGAACAAGATTCAGCAACAATGCGCCGTTTGACGCAGTTGTGTTGGCTTTCCCCTTCAATTTCCTGTAGAGTGGAAGGTAATAGGTGCCAAAGAGCACCGATAACAAGAGCAGGCACTATGGAACCCACTACACTTGCGGCAGCGCAAGAGATTGATTTCTCTTTGCTAAGCCTATTCGTGCGCGCGACGCTTACCGTTCAGATCGTCATGGTCGGGCTGTTGGTGATGTCGTTCTGGTCATGGGCGATCATCATCCAAAAGCACATGCTGTTCCGCACCAGCCGCAAGGAGGCTTCGGTGTTTGACCGGGCGTTCTGGTCGGGAGAACCGCTGGATGAGTTGTTCGAAAAGATTGGTCCTGCACCGGATGGCCCGAGCGAGAAGATTTTTGCCAGTGGCATGCTGGAATGGCGGCGGTCGCACCGGTCGGATGGCGGGTTGATTGCGGGCGCGCAGGCGCGGATTGACCGGGCGATGGATGTGGCAATCAACCGCGAGGCGGAGCGGCTGAACAAGGGGTTGAGCTTTCTGGCAACCACAGGCTCGACTGCGCCGTTCATCGGGCTGTTTGGTACGATCTGGGGCATCAAGCACAGCTTTGAACAGATTGCGATCAGCCAGAACACCAATCTGGCCGTTGTGGCCCCCGGCATTGCCGAGGCACTGCTGGCCACCGGCATTGGCCTGATCGCGGCCATTCCGGCAGTGGTTTTCTATAACAAGCTGAACAGCGACAGCGAGCATATCGTGGGCGGCTATGAAAGCTTTGCCGACGAGTTTGCGACGATTCTGTCGCGGCAGTTGGACGCCTGAGATGGCGGGCGGGGTCATTCAGAAATCGGGCAGCGGCGGACGCCGGGGCCGGCGGCGCGGCAAGGCGGCGGCGATGAGCGAGATCAACGTAACACCCTTTGTGGACGTGATGCTGGTGCTGTTGATCATCTTCATGGTTGCAGCACCTTTGCTGACGGTCGGTGTGCCCGTGAAGTTGCCGGAAACAGCGGCCAATGCCATGCCGACCGAGCAGGAAGAGCCGCTGACCATCACGCTGACGGTGGATGGTCTGGTCATGATCCAGGCGACCGAGGTGGCCGACGGCGAGTTGATCCCGAAACTGCGCGCGATTGCGGATCAGCGGACCTCGGACAAGGTATTTGTGCGGGCGGATGGCGCTGTGCCCTATGAGCGGGTTGCGCAATTGATGGGTGCCTTGAACGCAGGCGGCTTCAACAACATCGGGTTGGTCACGGAAACCGGCGGGCCGGCGTTCGGCGGGCCCACGGCTGGCAGCGACGACGCGGCACCGTAAATGAGCAAAGGCGTCATCATCTCGGGGATTGGTCATCTGGGCCTGATCCTGTGGGCGATCTTGGGCGGCTGGCTGTTTGCCGCGCAAGACACGCCCGAGATTCAGGTGGTTGAGGTCTCGATGATCTCGGCTGGTGAGTTTGACGCGATGATGTCTGCAGCCCCGTCAGTGCCGGATGTGGCACCTGAACCGGCCCAGCCCCCGCTGACCAGCGAGGAGCCCTCGGTCGATGTGCCTGTGGAGCCTGAGGTGGCCCCGGTGACCGAGACGCCCGAAGTGCAGCCCGCGCCCGAGGTCGAGACGGCGCCAACGCCGCCGGAACCCGCGCCCGAGCCCTTGCCGGTGGACCCTGTGCCGCAACCCGAACCGGTGCCCGAACCGCTGGCGCCGCCTGCGGATCTGCCACAGCCGATCAAGGTTCCCCGCTCCAGCGTGCCGCCAAAGCCGCGTCCTGCGGACAGGATTGCCGACATACCGCCAGAGCCCTTGACCGACACGCCGGAAGTGGCCGATACCTCCGCTCCCCCAGTGACCGACGAGCCTGCAGCAGAGGTGCCGGACCCGCCAGAACCGCCCGCGACGCCCGAAGTGACAGCGCCCGAGGTTGTGCCAGATCTGCCGCCGGTGGTGGAGGATGCGCCGACCTTGGCCCCGACCAGCAGCAAGCGGCCCCAGTCGCGGCCGCAGGTCGTGGCGGAGGCCCCGGTTGATGATCAGGAGGCGGCAGACAAGGCCGCCGCTGAGAAGGCCGCGGCGATGGCGGCCGAGCAGGCGGCAGCCGACAAGGCAGCGGCCGAGAAGGCAGCCAAGGCTGCGGCGGATCAGGCGGCATCTGATCAGGCCGATGCCGAACAGGCTGCGATTGATGCGGCTGTGGCTGCGGCGTCAGGGGTGGGTGAGGCTGCGGCCAATGACGGACCGAAGGGCCCACCGATGACCAGCAGTGAAATTGGTGATCTGCATAGCGTCATCAAGAATCGCTGGGTGGCGGGGACGCTATCGAGCGCGGCCGCACAAGTTGTCGTAAAAGCGTCCGCAACCCTCTCACGTGATCAGAAGGTCCTGACCGTAGATCTGGTATCCTTTGAGGGTGGAACGGCAGCGGATGCCGAACTGGTCTTTCTGACGGCACGGCGCGCTTTGTTGAGAGCCCAGAACGATGGTTTCAACCTGCCTCCCGAGAAGTATGACGACTGGAAAGAGCTTGTGATGACTTTCGACCCACGCTCAAACACACTGAACTGATGATGAATTCTGACAAACGCGAGGACCGCATGAACCGTTTTGCCCCCCTGACACGTCTGCTTGCGTTGGGTGTCCTGTGCCTAGCCGCACTGGCCGGACAGATGCAGCGTGCCGAAGCCAGGATCGAGTTGAATTTCAACAACCCGGTGATCGAACCCTTGCCCTTTGCCGTGCCGGATTTCATTGCTGAGAATAACGGCGGCAAGCGACTCGCGACCGATATTGCGCGGGTTGTGGCGGCGGATTTGTCGGGCACGGGGCTGTTCCGCGAGATTCCGGCTGAGGCGTTCATTTCGCGGGTGACCAGTTTTGATGCAGCCGTTGCCTATAACGATTGGCAGGCGATCAATGCGCAGGCGCTGATCACTGGGGCGGTGACGGCCTCGGGCGACAAGGTTGTGGTCAAGTTCCGGGTGTTCGACATCTTCTCGGGCGAGCAGTTGGGCGAGGGGTTGCAGTTTGCGGGTTCTGCCAAAAGCTGGCGGCGGATGGCGCATAAGGTGGCCGATGCGGTGTACAGCCGGATCACCGGTGAGGGCGGGTATTTTGACAGCCGCGTGGTGTTCGTGGCCGAAAGCGGCCCCAAGGATGCGCGGGCCAAGCGCTTGGCGGTGATGGATTATGATGGGGCCAATGTGGCCTATCTGACCGACAGCAGCGCGATTGTGCTGGCACCGCGCTTTTCGCCCAACGGCGACCGGATCCTGTTCACCTCTTATGCCAGCGGGTTTCCGCGGATTTACGTGATGGACACCGCCAGTCTGAAAACCCGCGTTCTGGATGAACAGCCGGGGGCCATGACCTTTGCGCCGCGTTTTGCGCCCGATGGGCAGACGGTGGTGTTCAGTCTGGAAAAGGATGGCAATGCCGATATCTATGCGATGGACATCAACAGCGGCGGCTTGCGGCAGTTGACCAACGCGCCCTCGATCGAGACGGCGCCAAGCTTCAGCCCGGACGGCAGCCAGATCGTGTTTGAAAGCGACCGGTCGGGTAGCCAGCAGATTTACGTCATGTCGGCAGCCGGGGGCGAGCCTGTGCGGATTTCCAGCGGCAAGGGCAAGTATGGCACCCCGGTCTGGAGCCCGCGCGGCGATTTGATTGCCTTTACCAAGATCAGTGACGGGCGGTTCCATATCGGGGTATTCCGCACCGATGGGTCGGACGAAAAACTGCTGACCTCGGCCTTTCTGGACGAGGGGCCGACCTGGGCGCCGAATGGCCGCGTGGTGATGTTCACCCGCGAAAGCGAAGGCGATGGCGGGTCGGCGGCGCTGTATTCGGTGGACATCTCGGGGCGGAACCTGAAGCGGGTGACGACCGAGGGGCCGGCATCGGATCCGGCATGGTCGCCGCTGTTGCCGTAAGAAGATCGTCGCAGTCTGCGGTTAACAGACCAAGACAAAGCTGATATGCTGGCCGAAATCGAGCCAAGAAGAAAAAAGGAACAACCTTATGACGCCTTCGTTTGCAATTCTGCCCAAGGTTCTGCTGATTGTCGCAGCCTTGGGTCTTGCGGCCTGCAAGAACCCCGACCGCTATGGCTCGGGCGCTGACGGTTATGGGGCGAACGGTGCCGGTGGCGCAGGGAGCGGTCTGAACGGCGACGGGGTTGCGACCTCGGGGCTGGGCGACCCCAGCAACCCGGCCTCGGTTGCCTATTTCAACCAGACGGTCGGTGACCGGGTGTTGTTCGTGGTGGACCAGTCCACCCTGTCGGATGAGGGGCGGGCCGTTCTGGACGGGCAAGCAGGCTGGCTGACGGCCAACCCGGATTATGCCATCATCATCGAGGGCCATGCCGATGAGCAGGGCACGCGGGAATACAACATCGCCCTGGGCGCGCGGCGTGCAGATTCGGTCAAGAACTATCTGATCGCCAAGGGGATTGCGGGCAGCCGGATGCAGACCGTGTCCTATGGCAAGGAGCGCCCGATTGCGACCTGTTCGGATGAGGCCTGCTATAGCCAGAACCGGCGCGCCGTGACGGTGCTGTCGTACGGAGCGGGGGCCTGATCTGATGATGCGGCTGTCGTTTCGGGGGCTGATGCTGGTGGCGGTTCTGCTGCCGGGGATTGCGTTTGCGCAGGACCGGGCGCAGACGCTGGCCGATGTGAAGGCGGAACTGGCACAACTTGCGTCCGAGTTTTCGGCGCTGAAGCAAGAGCTGGTCACATCGGGGGCGACGGCAAACGGAACGGCGGGAGCGGACCCACTGGCGCGAATGGATGCGATCGAGGCGCGGTTGGGCCAACTGACGGCCAAGACCGAGTCTGTTGAACTGCGCTTGGGCCAGATCGTGGCAGATGGCACGAACCGCATCGGCGATATGGAGTTTCGCCTGTGCGAGTTGACCGAAGGGTGTGACCCGGGCAGCCTGCCCGCGACACCTGAACTGGGTGGTGCCGCTGACGTGGCCGTCCCTGACCCGGCGGCAACACCTGATCCGGCGGTCGACGATGGCCCGGAAATGGCCATCAACGAACAGGCGGATTTTGACCGGGCCGAGGGGGTGCTCGCTTCCGGTGACTTTCGTACCGCCGCGGACCTCTTTGCGACCTA
>CAMDHB010000214.1 GCA_945897655.1 Pseudorhodobacter antarcticus | reverse complement strand
AGCTATCTGACCGAAACCTTTGAGAATTCTCAGGTTCAGGCGATGCTGGCCGCCTGGGGCATGCATCTGGATTTCGCCCCCGATGTCGCAGGTGGTGCAATGTTTCCGTATCTGGAGGGGATGGCGGGGCAGGCCTTTGGCATGGTCATCGGCACGGGCGGTGCGGATACCGTCACGCGCGCGCTGGTTGCGGCCATCCGCGCCCGGGGTGGGGTTGTGGAATGCGGCGCAAGTGTCGATCGCATCCTGCATGCGAATGGCCGCGCCACGGGTGTGACCTTGACCGACGGGCGCCAGATCATAGCTACCAAAGCCGTGATCGCCGGGATCGCACCCCGCGCCGTACCCCAATTGACCGGCGGCACGACACCCGCCTTTGACACCGCGATGCAGCGCTTTGCCCATGCGCCCGGCACGATGATGATCCACCTTGCCCTGTCAGACCTGCCTAATTGGCCGGCCGAAGGGTTGCGGTCCTTCGCCTATGTCCACATCGCCCCTTCGATGGACCAGATGGCCCGCACCTATCAACAGGCCAAGGCGGGCCTGTTGCCGGATGAACCGATCCTTGTGGTAGGCCAACCGACAGTGGTGGACCCGAGCCGTGCCCCGCCTGGGCACCATACCCTTTGGGTGCAAGTCCGCATGGCCCCGGGCACGATATTGGGCGACGCTAAGGGCGAAATCACCGCCCATGACTGGCCCAGTGTCGCCGCCCCTTTTGCCCACCGCGCCCTGAATATTCTGGAAACCCACGCCCCAGGCACCTTGGCAAATATCCTTGGTCAGCGCATCGTCACGCCTGTCGAGCTGGAAGCGGACAACCCCAATCTGGTGGGCGGCGATCAGGTCTGCGGCAGTCACCACCTGTCGCAAAACTTCCTTTTCCGTCCCGTGCGCGGTCACGCCGACGGCACGACACCGATCCGCAACCTGCACCTGACCGGGGCCGCCGTCTGGCCCGGGGCGGGGACAGGGGCCGGATCGGGCTTTCTCTTGGCCAGACAACTGGCTGGAAACTGAACAAAAACAACGACAGGGAACCAAACCATGAACCTCAACAGACGCAGCCTGCTCAAGCTGTCGGCAGCGACGATGGCGATGACCGCCGTCAGCCTGCCCAGCTTTGCCCAAGACATCACCGAACTGGTGATCGCCTATAACGTGAACCTGCCCTCGTGGGACCCGACCGTAGGCCCCTCGGCCGTGAACCCGACCATTCAGGGTCTGTACCAGTCGGTGTTTGACCAGTTCATCCTGCAACAGCCTGACCTGAAACCCGCCCCCGGCCTGCTGACCGAATGGGGCTGGAATGAGGACCGCACCAAAGTGATGATGACGGTCCGCGAAGGTGTCACCTGGCACGACGGAAGCCCCTTCACCGCCGAGGATGTGGCTTGGTCGCTGGCCCGCGCCGCCAACCCCGACACCGGCAACCCGATCAACTTTGTCTGGGGCACGCTGGCCAACTTTGTGGCCGAGGGCAACACCGTCACCGCAGACGTCAAGCAGTTCGATCCCACGATCTTCAAATGGATGTATTTCCTGACCGGCTATGTCCTGCCCAAGGCCTATTTCGAAAAGGTGGGCGCAGAGGGTTTTGAGGCCGCCCCGATCGGCACCGGCCCCTATATGGTCGAGAAGTACGAGCGTGACGCCTTTGTGCGCCTGAAGGCCAATGCCAACTACTGGGGTGGCAAGCCCGACTTTGACACAGTCACGATCAAGTTCGTGACCGACAGCGCTGCCCGCGTGGCCGAGGTGGAATCGGGCTCCTCTCACGTCACCCTTGAAATGCCGTATGAGGAATATGACCGCCTGAAAGGTGGCATGAACGCCTATGCCACCCCGATTTCGGACATTGGCATGATCTTCCTGAACGATATCGAGGTCATGACCGACCCGAACGTCCGCAAGGCCGCCGTGGCCGCGATTGACAAACAGGCGATCATCGACCGCCTGTTGTCAGGTTACGGGGTCAAGATCGACACGTTGCAAACCCCGGAATACGACGCCTATGACGCGTCGATCACCACCGCCTATGACCCCGACGCCGCCGTGGCCGCCCTTGCCGCCTCCGGTTACTCGGTCGACAACCCCGTCAAGTTCAAGATCCAGACCACCAAGGGCTTCAAACCCAAGGATTACGAGATGATCCAGGCCATCGTCGGCCTGTGGCGCAAGGTGGGGATCGAGGCTGAAATCGAGGTCTACGAAATCGCGAAGCACTACGAACTTCGCGCCGCCGACACCCTTGCCCCCGCAGCCTTCTACAACTGGGGCAATTCGGTGGGTGACCCCACCACGTCAACCGGTTTCGCCATGTTCGGCCCCAGCCCCCATTCGGTCTGGGATGGCGAATATCTGATCGGCATGATCGGGCCGTTGTGGGGCGAGGCGGACGAGGCCAAGCGGATTGCAGGCTGGAAAGCCGTGGACAAGTACATCGCCGACAATTCGCTGGTGATCCCGCTGCTGCAATATGTCCAGCCGGTTCTGGCGGCCAAGGGCGTGGTGGTGACACCCCATGCCTCGGGCGCCTTGTTGCCGCATCTGATGAAGCGGGGCTGAAGCCAAGGAAGACCGGGGGATTTCACAGCCCCCGGACCCCCTGTGGGATACTGGGACCAGAATGAAAGGGGGTAAGGGATGGGTCTGCTGAGGACCATCTTGCTGCGTCTGCTGACGACCGCGATCACGTTGTTTGGCGTGGCCGTGATCGTGTTCTTTGTGATCCGTGTGGTGCCGGGCAACCCGATTGCCATGATGCTGCCACCCGGTGCGACCGATGAGGATATCGCCCGCCTGACTGCCCTTTACGGCCTCGACAAATCGATCCCCGCGCAGTTCTGGATTTGGGGGGCGGGGGTGCTGCAGGGCGATTTCGGCACCTCAATCACCGCGCGGCAACCGGTGTTGGCAATGGTTCTGGCGCGGCTGCCTGCGACACTGGAACTGTCGGTGCTGGCACTGCTGATTGCCGTTCTGGTGGGTGGTGCTGCGGCGCTGACCGGCACGCGGCTCAGGCAAACAAAGGTTGAGGGTGGCATCGACATTGCGGGCGGCATGGCCCTATCGGTGCCCGATTTCCTGTGGGGTTTGCTGCTGATCCTGGCCTTTGGCGTACTGATGCCGATCTTTCACATCTCGGGCCGGGTGACGCCCTCGCTGGACCTGCCCTTCGTTACGAATTTCTATCTGGTGGAAAGCCTGATCCGGCTGCGGCTGGACCTGACCCTGGATCTGTTGTCGCACATGCTTTTGCCCGCACTTTCCCTGGCCATTCCCTTGGCCGCGATCATTGCCCAACTGCTGAAGCAAAGCCTGAAGGAAACGATGCATCTGGATTATGTGACCCTGGCCCGCACCCACGGCTATAGCGAGGCGCGGGTGATCTGGCGCGAGGCTTTGCCCAATGCCCTGCTGCCGACGCTGACGCTGGTGGGGGTGCAGTTCACCTTTCTGATCGGTGGCACAGTCATCATCGAGCGGCTGTTTTCCTATGAAGGGCTTGGCAACATGGCGATTGACGCCGTGATCAACCGGGACCTCCCCCTGATCCAAGGCATCGTGATCCTGTTTGCGGTCATCTTCACCGGGGTCAATCTGGTGGTGGATCTGATGTATGCCGCCCTGAACCCCAGGTTGCGTCATGGTTGAAGGGCGGGCGGAGGTAAAACGAAAGGCTGGGCTTCGGCTCTGGCTGTCTGCCGGGTGGTTGGGGGCACTGGTGCTGGTGGCGTTGTTGGCGCCCTTGCTGGCACCGAACGACCCCTTGGCGCAGGATCTGTTCGCCGGCCGGTTGCCGCCGTTCTGGGTCTCGGGCGCGGATGCCGCCTACCCCTTGGGCACCGACAGTCTGGGGCGCTGCGTCCTGAGCCGGATCATCTTTGGCAGCCGTCTCGCGCTGACCGTGGCCCTGACGGCAGGGGTCATCACCTGCATCATCGGGGCGGGTCTGGGTCTGCTGGCCGGGTTCTGGCGGGGCTGGGTGGATGTCGTCGTCTCTCGCTTCATCGACATCTGGATGGCCTTTCCGCCGGTTCTGTTCTCGATCCTGCTGATCGCCGTCATCGGGCCGGGTGTCTTCTCGATCATCCTCGCCATCGTGGTCATCGACTGGACCCGCTTTGCCCGCGTTGTGCGGGCCGAGGCGATGGCGCAGGGGGCGATGGACTATGTCGCTTCGGCTCGGGTGGCGGGGCGGGGGCGGATGGGCATCATGCTGCGGGAGGTGCTGCCGAATGTCCTGCCGATCGTGTTGGTACTGCTGACGCTGGAAATGGGCATCGCCGTGATTGTCGAGGCGATCTTGTCCTTTGTGAACCTGTCCATCTCGACCGACGACCCCACCTGGGGCGGCATGATCTCCGAGGGGCGGTCGTCGATCCATCAGGCGTGGTGGGTCTTGGTGTTCCCGCTGGTCACGTTGTTCCTGACCGTCTTGTCTTTCAGCCAGTTGGGCGAGGGTTTGAAAGACCGTTTCGATCCGGTGCTGCGATGACCTATCTTTCGGTGCGTGATCTGACAGTCCGGTTGAAAGACGGCCCTGCCCTCCTCCGCTCCGTCTCGCTGGACGTGGCGGCGGGCGAGGTGCGGGGGCTGGTGGGCGAAAGCGGTGCCGGCAAGTCCATGATCGGGAAGGCGATCCTTGGCATCCTGCCCCGCGCGGTTGAGGTGGTGTCGGGCCAGATTGTGCTGGACGGGGTGGACCTTTTGACCCTCCCGCCTGCCGAGCGCCGGGTGCGGGTCGGTGCCACCTGCGCGCTGATCCCGCAGGATCCGTTGACCGCGCTGAACCCGTCGCGGCGGATCGGGCCGCAGATGACGGACCGGCTGGTGGATATTCTGGGCTGGTCGCGGGCCAATGCCGCCGCCCGGGTGCAGGACCTGCTGGCCGAGGTTCAGATCGTCGACCCCGCCCGGGTGCTGCGACAGTATCCGCATGAACTGTCTGGGGGCATGCGGCAGCGGATCCTGATCGCCTCGGCCTTTGCCGCCGAACCGCGGCTGATCGTGGCGGATGAGCCGACGACGGCGCTGGATGTGACGGTGCAAAAACAGATCCTGAAGCTGATCGCGGGCATGCAAGCCCGGCATGGCACGGCGCTGTTGTTTGTGACGCATGATCTGGGGGTCGTGTCCAAGGTTTGCCAAAGCCTGTCGGTGCTGTATGCGGGCAAAGTGGTCGAGGATGCGGCGGTGCGGGCGTTCTTTGCAGGCCCCAAGCACCCCTATTCGGCGGCATTGCTTGCAGCGACGCCGAAATATACCGATCCGGATGCAGGCCTACAACCAGTGCCTGCCGATGTGATTGCGGCCGTGCGGGCGGAGGTGGGGCATGGCTGATCTTTACGCGGTCCAAGGCTTGCAGCTGTCCTTGGCCGACATGACCCGCAAGCCGCTTCTGGGCCCGGCACCGCGACTGGAGATTTTGAAAGGGCTCGACTTCACAATCCCGAAGGGCAGCGTGCTTGGCATTGTCGGCGGGTCGGGATCGGGCAAGTCCACGCTGGGGCGGGCTTTGGTGCGGTTGTTAGAGCCGTCGGGGGGGGAGATCCGGTTTGATGGGGTCGATATCACTCATCTGCCCGACCGCGAGTTGCGGCCCCTGCGGCGGCGGTTTCAGATGATCTTTCAGGACCCGATGAGTTCGCTCAACCCGCGCCACCGGGTCGGCACGATCATTGCCGAGCCCCTGCGTTTGCACGGGTTTGACGGGGTGGAGCGGCGGGTCCTGGCGGCCTTGGATCATGTCGGCCTGCCACGTGATTTTGCCCGGCGGTTCCCGCATGAACTGTCAGGCGGGCAGCGGCAGCGGGTGGGGATTGCGCGGGCGATCGCGTTGGAGCCGGAGTTCATTCTGGCGGATGAGATCGTGTCGGGTCTGGATGTGTCCTCTCAGGCGCAGGTGTTGAACCTTCTGGAGGGGTTGGTGCGGGAGATGGGGTTGACGCTGGCGTTCATTAGTCATGATCTGAGCGTGGTGCGCCGCTTGTGTGGACGGGTGATGGTGATGCAGGGCGGGCAGATCGTGGAGAACCGCGAGACGGCGGCGTTGTTTTCGAACCCGCAGGCCCAATATACGCGCGATCTTCTGGATGCGATTCCGCTGCCGGATCCGGATCAGGTTTGGGTTTGAGCGGCGTGTATCCCACGCGTGGACAATCTACATTTGTAATTTAGATCAATATCTTGCTGATCTTAGTTAACCAATTCGAAAGGCTTGCACACGTGGAGAAGATAGCGGTTTGAACGGGAATAGCCAAAGGTCCGGGGGACCTTTGGCCCCGATCATGTGCGAATGGTTCCCCAAGACTGCATCAGCACGCACGGACAAAGGGCAGCGCCCGACCTGGAGGGCGAGGAGCGCCCTCCAAGGGGAGGGAGGGCGCTGCCCGGATCGCTTTGGCGACCGGGCGG
>CAMDHB010000213.1 GCA_945897655.1 Pseudorhodobacter antarcticus | reverse complement strand
TCTGGCGAAAACCGCCTTGTGGTGGTCGTGCTGCGCGGGGCGATGGATGGTCTGGATGTGGTGCGCCCCTTTGGGGACCGCGCCTATGCCGGCCTGCGACCGACCTTGGCAGGCGACGCCGCCGCATCGCTGGACCTGGACGGCTTCTTTGCCCTACATCCTGCCGCCGCCCCCATGATGCCGCTCTGGTCAGCGGGTGAGATGGCTTTTGCCCATGCCGTGGCCACACCCTATCGTCAGGGACGCAGCCATTTCATCGGGCAGGACGCGCTGGAAAACGGCACAGGTGACGACGATGGCCAGTTGACGTCGGCCGGCGATGGCTGGCTGAATCGGGCGCTTTCGGTGATCCCCGGGGCGGGGGACCGAACCGCCGTGTCCGTTGGCCAGCAACGCCTGCTGATTCTGGAAGGCGACAACGAAACCCACCATTTCTTCCCCGTCACTGAAAGCTCGCTGTCCCTGCAGGGCAAGACCCTGCTTGCCGCCGTCAACGCCGCCGACCCGCTGTTCGCCGAACCCTTTGCCGAAGCACAGCAACTCGCGCAGGACACAATGGGCATGGCCCTTCCCAAGGGGCAGCAAAACCATTCCCAACTGGGCGGTTATGTGGCCGAACAATTGAACGGGGCCTCCCGCATCGCCAGCCTTTCGCTTGGCGGTTGGGACACACACAATTCCCAGACCAAAACCATGTCCGATCAGTTGGCCGCCCTCAGCGAACTGGTTCGGGCCGTCAAGGCTGGCCTCGGCCCGAACTGGGGAACGACATTGGTCTTGGCCTTGACCGAATTTGGCCGCACCGCCCGCGAAAACGGCTCCGGTGGCACAGACCACGGAACGGGCGGTTTGATGATCGCCGCCGGTGGCGCGCTCAAGGGTGGCCGGGTCTTGGCCAATTGGCCCGGCCTTGCGCAAGGCGATCTGCTGAACGATCGCGACCTGATGCCAACCCGCGACGTGCGTGCCTTTGCCGGCTGGGCGCTCCGCGGGCTCTATGGGGTCGAGGCCGCAACCATCAGCCAGGTTGTCTTTCCCGGGCTGGATTTGGGCACCGATCCAGGGCTGTTGCTCTGACGTGCGGATGCAAATGTAACATCAACGCCCCAAGTCTTGGCTTTTCGCGGCAAGATTTGCTGCATTAAGGTGCAAAGCCGCATCATTCCCTTTCGAAAGCGCTGCATTCGGGTATCATCTCCTCATGTCTCGCCCCCGCACGATTCCCGATGCTGACGTATTTTCTGCCATCCTCCGCCTGATCGCGGAGGGGGGGGAGAAGTCCGTTGCCTTTTCTTCGGTCGCCCGGTCCACCGGCTTGTCCGCGCCTTCGCTGGTGCAGCGTTACGGTGCCTTGCCCGCGATGATTGCCGTAGCCTTGCATCATTGCTGGGACCAGACCGATGCTCGCACCGTGGCGGCCATTGCGCAAACAACCGCTGCGGAAAAGGGGCCGCAGGCCCTGCTCAAGCTTTTGTCGCCCCCGCCAGCACCCTCGGTCATGGCGGCCAGCCTGCGGGACGCAGGCTTGCGTCAGCGGGCCAAGACGTGGCGTCAGCGGGTCGAGGGGGCCTTGGCGGGCCGGAGCGGCGACAAGGACGCCGCCTCGATGCTGTTCGCGGCCTGGCAGGGGCAATGCCTTTGGGATGGCATTGCCGACAAGGGCTTCAAGATGAAAGACGCGATCAAGCGTCTGAGCTAGCCTTACCGCCCGACGATATAGGTTTTCCACACCCAGATCAGCAACAGCGCCCCCAGAATCGCGCCAACAAATCCGGCCATCCAGCCGGTGATTTCCAAAAGGAATCGGATCAGCACCCCACCGATGATGGCCCCACCGACCCCGATTGCGATGGTGGCCGGCACGCCTGTTTCGATCTTCATCAGCCGGGTCGCCAGAAATCCGGCAGCGGCACCCACGATCAGCAGCAGAACAAAACTCATCTGTCCCTCCCTCCGGTTCATACCATCTATACGGCGTTTTGGAGGGCAAAGGGAATGGGGCAGGGGGGTCTGGGGCGGCCTCATCCCCGAATTTCGCCCTGTCCACATGTGGACACTTTGTATTTTACTTATAAATCATATGGTTAGCAATTTTCATTCATAAACCGTTAACCAATCCACCACAGACGCCCCCAGCCCCCCCGGAAAGGGGTACTGGCGACATCTGTTTCGCTGGAAGATTTGGTGAGCCGGTCGGGATCCGAACCCGAGACCTACTGATTAAAAGTCAGTTGCTCTACCGGCTGAGCTACCGGCCCACGTCGCGGCTAGGTACGTAAACCTGCAGGGCGCGTCAACCCCGCTTGGTCATTTTTCTGGAAATGCTTGACAGGTTGTAAAGAACGGGGGTCGCCCGAGGTATGGGAAACTCTGGCAAAACCTGCCGCCCCGGCGTATACGGCCCGCCATGACCCGGACATACACGCCACAGGGCCTGACCTTCATCAAGATGCATGGAGCGGGCAATGACTTTGTCATCATCGACTCGCGCCATCGCGGGGCGGTGGTGACGGCTGGACTGGCGCGCGCCTTGGGCGACCGCAACCGTGGCGTGGGCTTTGACCAGTTGGCCGAGATTCGCTCCAGCGACACCGCCGATTTCGCGCTCGATTTCTGGAACAGCGACGGCACGATGGCCGGGGCCTGCGGCAATGCCACGCGCTGCGTCAGTGATCTGGTGATGCGCGAAATGGCCCGTGATGCCGTGACCCTGACCACGGCACGCGGCGGCCTGTCCGCCGTACGCCGGGCCGATGGCATGGTGTCCGTCAACATGGGGCCGCCACAGCTGACCTGGGATCAGGTGCCACTGGCCGCAGCGTCGGACACGCTGCACCTGCCCCTGCCGGGCGATCCGGTTGCCGTAGGCATGGGCAATCCGCATTGTATATTCTTTGTCCCCGACGCCGATGCGGTGGATGTTTCGGGTCTTGGCAAATCGGTGGAACACGACCCCCTGTTCCCGCAACGCACCAATGTCGAGTTTGCTTCCCTGACCGGCCCTGACGCATTACGCATGCGCGTTTGGGAACGTGGCGCTGGCATCACGCTTGCCTGTGGATCGGGGGCTTGCGCGACTGCCGTTGCCGCCCATCTGCGCGGGTTGACCGGGCGGCAGGTGACGCTGCATCTGGATGGTGGTGTGTTGGAGATTGACTGGCGCGACGATGGCGTCTGGATGACCGGCCCCGTCGCCCGGGTGTTCGACGGCTGGCTAAGCCCCGAATTTCTGGCACAAAACGCATGAACGCCCCCGTCTTTGCCACCCTCGGCTGCCGCCTGAATGCCTATGAGACTGAGGCGATGAAAGAGCTGTCTGCCGCTGCTGGTTTGCACAACGCGGTGATTGTGAACACCTGTGCGGTAACTGCTGAAGCCGTACGCAAGGCCAAGCAGGAAATCCGCCGTCTGGCCCGCGAAAACCCCGGTTCCGCCGTGATCGTGACCGGCTGTGCCGCGCAAACCGAGCCTGAAACCTTTGCCGCCATGCCCGAGGTGACCCGCGTCATCGGCAACCATGAAAAGATGCAGGCCAGTACATGGACCGGCATCGCGGCACCCGACCTGATTGGCATCACCGAAAAGGTGCAGGTTGATGACATCATGTCGGTACGCGAAACGGCGGGCCATCTGATTGACGGCTTTGGCCGTCACCGCGCCTATGTTCAGGTTCAAAACGGCTGCGATCATCGCTGCACCTTTTGCATCATCCCCTTTGGTCGCGGCAATTCCCGCTCCGTCCCCGCCGGGGTTGTGGTGGACCAGATCAAGCGTCTGGTCGACAAGGGGTTTAACGAGGTCGTCTTGACCGGCGTTGACCTGACCTCATGGGGCGCTGACCTGCCCGCAGAGCCGCGTTTGGGTGATCTGGTCATGCGCATTCTTCGGCTGGTGCCCGACCTTGCCCGCCTGCGGATCTCCTCGATCGATTCGATTGAGGCTGACCCGGCCCTGATGGGGGCGATTGCGACCGAAACGCGCCTGATGCCGCATCTGCACCTGTCGCTGCAGGCGGGTGACAACATGATTCTGAAACGGATGAAGCGCCGCCACGCCCGCGAAGACGCGATTGCCTTTTGTCACGAGGCGCGGCGCCTGCGCCCCGACATGGTGTTCGGGGCCGACCTGATTGCCGGCTTCCCGACCGAGACGGAAGAGATGTTCCAGCAATCCTTGCAACTGGTCACCGACTGCGACCTGACCTTTCTGCATGTCTTCCCCTTCAGCCCCCGCAAGGACACCCCCGCCGCCCGGATGCCGCAAGTCTCAGGCCCCAAGATCAAATCCCGTGCCGCCCGCTTGCGCGCCGTGGGCGACGCGGCACTTGACCGCCATTTGGTGGGCCAGATTGGGCGCGAGCATCAGGTTCTGGTCGAAGGGCCGCGTCTGGGGCGCACCGAACAGTTCACCGAGGTCAGCTTCACCAGCGACCAGCCCGAAGGTCAGATTCAGCGGGTGCGGATATCGGGCAAGGCGGGCGGCCGCCTGACGGCCTGACAAAGGGCGGATCAGGAAAGGCATCGCCTTTCCCTGCCCGCCGCGACCATGGGTCAACCTGACAGGTTCCGCCAACCCGTCAGAGGCCAGCGCCCGACCTGGAGGGCGAGAAGCGCCCTCCAAAGGGAGGTCGGGCGCTGGCCGGAGGCTTTGGGCCCCGTCCGGATGGATTGACACGGTTTCGCGTGGCCTTCGGCTAGTGCCTTGGCCAAATTGTGCGCCGCCTTTCCCTACCGTTGCCGGATCGTGTCGCCCGGTTGCAGCGTCGGGAACAGTTCCACCACCTCGGGCCCAAGGTCGGGGCTGGCATTGCGGCCCGCGATGATTTGGGCAGCGCGGCGGCCCACCTCCATCCTGCAAGCGTCCATCGTGGCCAGGCGTACCGGCAATCCGTCCAGCAGTTCCAGACCGTTGAACCCGGCCAGACCCACCTTTCCCGGCACATCAATGCCCGTGTCACGGCAGTACAAAAGCCCGCCCGCCCCGATCATGTCATTGGAATAATAAAGAAAATCCACATCCGGGTTGCGGGCCAGAATGGCCGCCGTCATCTCGCGCCCCTTCAGCAGGGCCGATCCGCCGGAATAAAACTCCCGGTCCACCAGATCCAGCCCCGCCCGACGCAGCGCCTCCTCCATCCCCTGCAGACGCTTGCGGGCACGAAAGTCACCGGCCATCTGGGTGCCCAGAAAGGCGATCTTGCGGTAGCCGCTGGCCACAATCGCCTCGGCCATCTGCCGTCCGGCGCGGTAGTGCGAAATCCCCACCGCCGAATCCATCGGCTGCCCGTCGATATCCATGATCTCGACAATCGGAATGCCCGCCTGCGCCATCATCGCGCGCGCCGGTTGGGTATGCTCCAGCCCCGCAATGATGATCCCCGAGGGACGCCACGAAAGCATCTCATACAGCACCGTCTCCTCCCGCTCGGGCGAGTAGTTGGTGACGCCCACCACGGGTTGCAGGCCGGTGTTTTCCAGCACCTCTGATATCCCCGTCATCACCTCGGGGAAGACCATGTTGGACAGCGACGGGATGATGACCCCCACCAGATTGACCCTTTGGCTGGCCAAGCCGCCCGCAATCTTGTTGGGCACATAGCCCAGCACCCGCGCCGCTTCCAACACGCGTTCCCGGGTCGAGGGGGATACATCGCCACGGTTGCGCAAGACGCGGCTGACCGTCATTTCGCTGACGCCCGAGGCTTCCGAGACGTCGCGCAAGGTGAGGGTGCGTTTTGGGTCGATGCCTGGTGGTTTGGTCACGGTTCTGTCGCCCCGGCTGCTTTTGAGCACTGTTAACGCCATTTCATGACGATGTCCAAGGCCGCACCCGCAATGCCCAGTTGCAAGATTCACGGATTCGACGCATGAAGGATGCGCGTGGCCCCGTAGCTCAGGGGATAGAGCGGCCGCCTCCTAAGCGGCAGGTCGATGGTTCGAATCCATCCGGGGTCACCAAATCTTCTTGAAGTGACATCCAGCCGCGTGGTGCTGTGGTGCAGGGGTTTGCAAAGGTTAAGACCGCCTTAACATCGGAAAAAATACCTAGCATTTTCATAGGGTAAGGCGATATTTCACACGTGGGACGCCTTACGCCATATAGAACTGCTTGGGCAGCAGATAGGGGAACTGGGTCTGCGGATCGACCTCGATCTTCATGATCGGCCCCATCCATTCCCCCCACCTTGCATCAACGGGCGAGGCGCGAAGGCTGGCCTTGGTCGTCTCCAGATCATCGGTTTCGAAATAGCCGAACAGGGTCAACCCATGCCGGAAAATGTTGTAATTCCGGATTCCGGCGGCCCGTAGCGCGTCGAGCATTTCCGGCCAGATCTCGTCATGCCGCTTCAGATACTCGGCCTCATAGCCCGGCCTGACCTCCAACACCCACGCATATCCCGGCATCTACGCCCCCTTCCAGTCGTTGAA
>CAMDHB010000212.1 GCA_945897655.1 Pseudorhodobacter antarcticus | reverse complement strand
AATCACCTTGGGGTCGCGGCGGTCCTCGGGCACGAATTCGTCAATCGCCGCCGCCACGATGGCGCGGTATTCTTCATCCGTCAGGTTCGCCCGTGCGCCGCCAATTATCCGGCTGTCGGCTGGCATCTGCCCGCCGAGAAACCGGCGGTACAGGCCCGGCAAAATCTTGCGCTTGGCCAGATCGCCCGTGCCACCAAAGACCACAAGGTCGAACAGATCGACCGGGATGACACGCGAAACCATGGGAACCTCTCGGGCTGAACTGTTAGCGCTAACGCAGCACCTCTACCCGCCCGCGCCGCGAAAGTCTAGCAAGTTGCGCCGCGAACCCCAACCCCTCAGGCGTCCAACTCGGCATCCCAATAAAGATAGTCCATCCAACTGGTGTGCAAATGCCCCGGCGGAAACTTGCGGCCATGGGCCTGCATCTCCTCGGTCGTGGGCTGGCGCGGTGGGCGGGCCAGATGCAGCCCCGAATGCTTCAGCGTCCGGCTGCCTTTGTGCAGGTTGCAGGGCGAACAGGCCGCCACCACGTTCTGCCAAGACGTGATACCCCCACGCGACCGGGGTATGACATGGTCAAAGGTCAACTCGCCCTTGGCTCCGCAATACTGGCAACAAAATTCGTCCCGCAGAAAAAGATTGAAGCGCGTGAATGCCACGCGCTTCTGGGGACGGACAAATTCTTTCAACACCACCACCGAGGGTATGCGGAAATCTTGCCTCTGGCTTCGAACGACCTCTTCGTATTCGGCCACCACCTGCACGCGGTCCAGCACCGCCGCCTTGATCGCCTCCTGCCAAGGCCACAGCGACAGCGGATAATAGCTCAGCGGTCGGTAATCGGCATTCAGCACCAGCGCGGGAAAATGCTTCAACCCCGCCGGGTCGCGTACGAAATGAGTTCTGAAATCGCCGTCCATTCCCCGTCTACCTCGTTGGCCGTACTGGCCGCCTTGTTTCCGTCGGAACAGCCCCTGCTGAGACTGCAACTCGACTATATATGGCGCATTCCCGGTGGCAACCCCCCGGATATACGCTTGCGACGTCCAAACTGGCGCAGGTGCATCACAATACGATGACACCAAGCCGCCCAAACCGCAGGCTTTCGCATAGGGTTGGCTTTTCCGCGCCGAAAATTCCAGCTACACCTGCTGAAAACCTGTGCAGGATGCCCCATGCTTCTTTCCCGCCGCACCTTTGGCCTTCTGGCCGCCGCCTCCCTCGCCGCCTGTGGTCGCGGGGGCAGCAGGTTAGATCTTCATCCCGGCGAGACGCCCCAAATGCGCGCCCTGATCCGAAAATATGCCGACATCCTCGACATCCCCGAAAGCCTGCTGCACCGCGTGATCCAGCGTGAAAGCGGATATAACCCGGCCGCCCGCAACGGACCCTATTATGGGTTAATGCAAATCATGCCCCAAACCGCCCGCACGATGGGCTACCGCGGCACGCCCGTGGGGCTGCTCGATGCCGAAACCAACCTCAAATACGCCGGGAAATACCTGCGCGGTGCCTGGCTCGTCTCTCGTCGCAACGAAAGCCGCGCGGTGATGTGGTATTCCAAGGGGTATTATTACGAGGCGAAACGCATGGGCCTTTTGGAGGAAACCGGTTTGCGGACCTGATCAGGGACCCCGTGCAAACCTTTCCGCCTAATTTATTGCGCCGGCTAACGGGCTGCAATCAAACACAGTTCCGTATGTCCCACGCGTGGCATGCTCAATACCACGCATCCCCCATCCCGGCCTTCTTGCGCGCCACAAAACCCTCCAACGCGTCCTTCTTGGCCACATCCATCGCCGGCGCCTCAAACTCGGCCAACCGCTTTTTCCACAGCCGATTGGCCCGCGTCGCCGCATCCACCGACCCCGCCGCCTCCCATTTTTCAAACGGCTCATTGTCGGACAGATCCGAATCCCAGAACGCCGTCTCATAATGGGCCAAAGTATGGCTGCACCCAAAGAAGTGGTTCCCCGGCCCCACCTCGGCAAAGGCATCCACCGCCAACTCGTCGTCTGAAATCTTCACACCGTCCAGATAGGCATGCAAAGCCCCGCACAGGTCGGCATCCATCATGAACTTTTCATAAGACATGCTCAGCAACCCATCCAGGAACCCCGCAGCATGCAGGATGAAATTGGCCCCGCAATGCACCGCCGCCAGCATCGACATCGTCCCCTCCATCATCGCTTGCCCATCCGGCAGCTTTGACGTGGTGAAATTCCCCGAACAGCGCAGCGGCAGGTTCAACCGCCGCGCCAACTGCCCGATCACCATGCTGCCAATCGCAGGCTCGGGCGTCCCAAAGGTGGGCGAGCCTGAGCGCAGCGACATGGAACTCAGAAAGTTGCCGAATATCACCGGCGCCCCCTTCCGCTCCAACTGGGTCAGCGCACAGCCCGCCATCGTCTCGGCCAGGCTCTGCACAATCCCCCCCGCATTGGTGACCGGCCCCATCGCCCCGCCCAGAATGAACGGGACAATCACCGCCGCCTGATTTGCCCGCGCATAGGCCCGCAAACTGCGGGTCATCGTGCCATCCCAGACCAAGGGCGAGTTGACGTTGACATTGCCCAGGATCACGCAGTTCTGATCGACAAAATCTGCGCCGAACAGCACGCGCGACATCTCGATGTTGTCCTCCGACCGCTCCTCCGCGGTGACCGATCCCATATAGGGACGGTCCGACAGCACCATATGGGCCAGCACCATGTCCAGATGCCGCTTGTTCACCGGAATATCCGTAGGCTCGCAAATCGTGCCGCCCGAGTGGTGGAAGTTGGGGCTCGATTGTGCCAGCTTGATGAAGTTCTGGAAATCCTCCAGCGTCCCGAACCGCCGACCCCGGTCCAAATCCATCACAAAGGGGCTGCCATAGGCAGGCGAGAAGACTACGTTCTTGCCGCCAATCTCGACCGAATTCGCCGGGTTGCGGGCATGCTGGGTGAACTGTGCAGGGGCAGACTTCAAAATCTCGCGCAGCATCCCCGGCGGGAACTTGACCAGAACGCCGTCCACCTGCGCCCCAGCCTTCCGCCAATGGTCCAGCGTGGTCGGGTCATCGCGGAATTCGATGCCGGTCTCGGCCAGAACCCGGTCCGCCGCCGCCTCGATCCGAGCCAGATTTTCCTCACTCAGCACATCATAGGTCGGGATATTCCGCACGATATAGGGCCGGCCAATGCCGCCGCCCTTCTTGGCCCGCTCCACCTGACGCGCCTGCCGCCCTGACCGTTTGGTATCCATGTCTCGCCCCCCGTTTTGCCCATCAGACGCCCCAAAAACGGCGCCGTCACAGGCAGACGCGACACGAACAGGTCAGGTCACGACGTTCGGCGCGGTCCGCCCGGTAAAGCGTTCAATCCCAGCCAATTCATGTGCGGCCCGGATGATCCCAGCCAGGGCCTCTTGTGGGTCCAGATCCAACCCCATCGGCCCCGCCGCATAGCGTTCCAGATACAGGCGCAGCGTCGCCCCCTCGGTACCGGTGCCTGACAGACGCAGCACGATCCGGCTGCCATCCTCGAACATTAGCCGGACCCCTTGGGCCTTGGAGATAGAGCCATCGACCGGGTCGGTATAGGCGAAATCATCCGCCCCCGCGATGGTCATCCCCTCCACCACCCGGCCTTTCAGTCCCGGCAACGACGCCCGCAGCGCCGCCATCATCGCATCGGCCTTGTCCGTCGCAATCGCCTCGAAGTCATGGCGGCTGTAGTAGTTCCGCCCGAACTTGCCCCAATGCTGGCTCAGGATCGCCGCCACCGACTCGCGCCGAACAGCCAGAATGTTCAGCCATAGCAGAATGGCCCAAAGCCCGTCCTTTTCGCGCACATGGTCGGACCCCGTGCCAAAGCTTTCCTCGCCGCAGATCGTGGCCCGACCTGCATCCAGCAGATTGCCAAAGAACTTCCACCCCGTCGGCGTCTCATAACTCGCAATCCCCAGCGCCGCCGCCACCCGGTCAGCCGCGGCGCTGGTCGGCATCGACCGCGCCACCCCCTTCAGCCCCGCCTTGTACCCCGGTGCCAGATGGGCATTCGCCGCCAGAACCGCCAGACTGTCGGAGGGCGAGACATAAATCCCCCGCCCCACCACCATGTTCCGGTCCCCATCGCCATCCGATGCCGCCCCGAAATCGGGCGCATCGGGCCCAAACATCTCATCCATCAGAGCCTTGGCCCAGGTCGGGTTGGGGTCCGGGTGCATGCCGCCAAAATCGGGCAAGGGCACGGCATTCACGCAAGTGCCCGGTTCCGCCCCCAACCGCCGCTCCAGAATTTCCACCGCATAGGGGCCGGTCACGGCACACATGCTGTCCATCCGCATCCGGAAACCACCGGCAAACATCGCCCGGATCGCCGAAAAGTTGAAAAGGCTCTCCATCAGCGTGGCATAATCGGCCACCGGGTCCACCACATCCACCACCATGCCGCCCAAATGGCTGCGGCCCACCACCGACAGATCGACATCCTGTGCCACAAGCATCTTGTATTCGGTCAGCATGGTCGTGCGCTGATACATCGCCTCAGTCACGCCCTCGGGCGCGGGCCCGCCATTGGGCATGTTGAACTTGACGCCGAAATCCTCCTCCGGCCCGCCGGGGTTGTGGCTGGCGGACATGATGATCCCACCATCGGTTTTATTGAGCCTGATCAGATGACTGGCCGCCGGAGTTGACAAGATCGCCCCCTGCCCCACGATCACCCGCGCCGCCCCATTCGCCGCCGTCATCCGCAAGATCACCTGCGCCGCCCGGTCATTGAAATACCGCCCATCGCCGCCCAGAACAAAGGTCTTTCCCTCAGCGCCGACCACATCGAAAATCGCCTGCACGAAATTCTCCAGGTAATGCGGCCCCATGAACACCGGGGTCTTCTTGCGCAAGCCCGATGTGCCCGGCTTTTGCCCTGCGATGGGTTTGGTGGCGACGATGGTGATGGTCATTTCAGGCCTCCTGCAGGTTCCGGAATAAAAGCTTGGACAGAGTTTGCGGGCAAACGCAGCCCCGATTGCACAACCACATCTGCCGCCTCAGGCTGGGTCGTGTCCAGTATCTTGCGCCAAAGGGCAGCACTGTCTGGCAGGGTCAGGCTTTGATCGGGCCCCATGTTGAAAACGGCAAACAAGGTGTCCGAATTCGGCCCCCGCAGCGCACTCGTCCTGAGTTCAACACACAGACAGCGAAAGGCCGGATCATGCCACTGCCCCGGCTCGGGGCTTTTGCCATCGGCGCAGCGCCAGATCACATCGGCCAACTGGTCATGCGGGCGCAGACGCCCATGCAGGAACTGCCGCTGCCGCAGCACGGGATGCGCCGCCCGCAGCCGAGTCAAACGGGCCACGAAATCGGTCAGCCCCGCATCGGCGCTGCCCCAGTCAACCCAGGTCGACTCATTATCCTGCGCATAGGCATTGTTGTTGCCACCCTGGCTGTGGCCCAACTCATCGCCCGCCAGAAGCATCGGCACCCCTTGCGACAGCATCAGCGTGGCCAGCAGATTGCGCTTGCGCAAAGCCCTGGCCGCCACAATCAAAGGGTCACTCGTCGGCCCCTCAACCCCCAGATTATCCGAATGATTTTCGGAATGCCCGTCGCGGTTATCCTCGCCATTGGCCAGGTTGCGCTTCACCGTGAAGCTGACCAGATCCTGCAAGGTAAACCCGTCATGCGCCGTCAGGAAGTTGATCGATGTGGTAGCCGCCCGCTTGCCATGGTCAAAATTTTCCGCACTGCCCAGCAAACGCTTGGCCAGATCGGGCGTCAGCCCCGCATCCCCCCGCCAGAACCGGCGCACACCGTCGCGGTATCGGTCGTTCCATTCGGCAAAGGGGTGGGGATAGGCACCCAGCTGATACCCACCCGGGCCAATATCCCAAGGCTCGGCGATCAGTTTCACATGGGCCAACACCGGGTCCTGCCGAATTGCATCAAAGAAACCCGAGCCTGCATCAAACCCATGCACCTCGCGCCCAAGCGAGGTGGCTAGGTCAAAGCGGAAGCCGTCCACATGACACACCTCGACCCAGTAGCGCAGGCTGTCCATCACCATCCGCAACACCATCGGATGGGCGATGTTCAGCGAATTGCCGGTGCCACTGTCATTGGCATAATGCCGCCCGCCGCTGGCCAGGCGGTAATAGCTGGCATTGTCCAACCCCCGAAAGCTCAAGGTCGGGCCAAACTCATCCCCCTCGCCCGTGTGGTTGTAAACCACATCCAGGATCACCTCGATCCCCGCCATGTGCAGCCGCCGCACCATATCGCGAAACCCGGCCAACCCGCCCCGGCCCGCATAGCGCGGTTCCGGCGCAAAGAATCCCATCGTGTTGTAACCCCAATAATTGGTCAGCCCCCGCGCCACCAAAAACCGGTCATCAAAGAACGCCTGGACCGGCAGCAGTTCGATCGCTGTGATCCCAAGCCTTTGGTA
>CAMDHB010000211.1 GCA_945897655.1 Pseudorhodobacter antarcticus | reverse complement strand
ATCGGCCGGGCGTGGACTTGCGGCGTCTGCGGCGCATACTGGATCAGCTCCATAAGGTCGTTGCGATAGACGACCTGGCCGGGCGTGCACGCCAGATCCTTGCCGATCTGGTAACCTTCGGGGGCCGGGTCGCGCTGGCCGGTCAGTGTTTTCAGGGCGTCGTGGGCGAAATGCGTGGCACCCTCGGCCAGGTTGCGGCCCCCGGTCTTGACCGTTTCGGCAATGATCTCGGGGTTGAGCAAGGGTGCGTTCGAGGGCGACAGCACGTCAAGCGTCTGCCGGGCCAGAAATCGGGTGCGCTCGGCGTCGTCGGGACGCAGGCCGCGCATCGGTTCAGTGGCGTGGTCCCACCAGTCCTGCATCGCCAGAAATCCCTGCTGCCACATCTGGAAGGGTGGCCGTTGCCAGCCCTCATGGTCAAAGCGGTGGTCATAGGTCTTTGGGGAAAAGGGCGGGGCGCCGCCGGGGATGGTGGCCAGAGCCATCAGCTTCAACAGACTGCGCTGCGCGTGTTCGGCCAGTTCCATCTGACGGCCAGGTGCGCGGGCGAGGTGCTGGGCCCAGTCGCTCCAGGCCTCGATGAAGGCATGGGTGGAGACGCCGCCCGAAAGCCGTGCCACGGCAGCCCGGGCCGCGCGGTCGAAGTTCTGGTGCGGATGGTCGGTTTGTTGGGGCGCATCGATCACCGCCGGTAGTCCGACGACCACCGGCGGAGAAAGGGGAGAAGGTTTCGGCTTTTTCCTGGTTCCGGTCATCTTGGCCTCGTTCCTTCTGGACGCTGCTCTGGAGAGTGGAAGTCTACTGCAACCTGATCATCATGGCCTTGTCACAGGTCATCCTTTCAGCCCGAGCCGGATCTGCTTTTCGATTTCGATCAGCGCGAAAAAGGCAGCGCCGACGGCCACGACCAACAGCCCGTCCATCAGCGGAACAGGGCTTGTGCCGAAAGCCGCTTGAAACAGTGGCAGATAGGTAATTGCAAATTGCGCGGCGGTGACGATCACGACCACGGTCCAGACCACCCGCGTGCCTCGCACGGCATCCCACGTGAGAGAGGTGCTGTGGATGTTGCGGATAAAGAACAGGTGAAAGACCTTGAGCACCACAAGCATGTTCATCGCCATCGCCATCGTCTGGGCCAGTGCCAAGGGGTAGCCGCGATCCAGCGCATAGGTGAACACCGCCGCAATTGCCGCGCTGAACAAGAGCGCGACGAGAATGACGTGCCAGACGAGTTCCGCAGACAGGATAGGTGCATGGCGCATCCGGGGCGGGCGGGTCATGGTGCCGGTTTCCGTCGGCTCAAAGGCCAGGGCAAGGCCGAGGGTGATCGCAGAGATCATGTTCACCCACAGGATCATCACCGGGGTGAGAGGCAGCAGGAATCCGGCCAGAAGCGCAACAACGATGACCAGCGACTCTCCGGCATTGGTGGGCAGGGTCCAACTGATCACCTTTTTCAGGTTGTCGTAGACCGTCCGCCCCTCGCGCACGGCGGCAGCAATGCTCGCAAAGTTGTCATCGGCAAGCACCAGATCGGCAGCCTCCTTCGCCGCCTCCGAGCCTTTCAACCCCATCGCAATACCCGCATCGGCACGTTTGAGGGCTGGCGCATCGTTCACACCGTCCCCCGTCATTGCCACGGACAAACCGCCCGCCTGCAACGCAGTCACCAGACGCAGTTTGTGTTCCGGGCTGGTTCGGGCAAAGATATCGACATCCGTCACTTCCAGTGCCAGTTGGGCATCGTCGAGCTTGTCGATGTCGGTCCCGGTCAGCACGCGGTGGACGTTTGCCAGCCCGATCTGAGCGCCGATGGCAGCGGCGGTTCCGGCATGGTCTCCGGTGATCATCTTGACGCGGATGCCAGCAGCGCGACATTCCGCAACGGCGGCAATCGCCTCGGGCCGGGGCGGGTCGATCAGGCCGACGAGGCCAAGGAAAGTCAGCCCGCCGTCCAGCGTGGCAGTGTCGATCCGCTCGCCCGCCTCGGTCCGTTCTGCCAGCGCCAGCACGCGCAGACCGCGCCGCGCCAGCGCCTCAGCCTGGTCGTGCCATTGTTTCAGGTCGATGCCGCGACACATCCGCAACACCCGTTCCGGCGCGCCCTTCACATGGGTCACCCGGCCCTGCGGACCCTCGGTCAGGATGGCCATGAAGCGGTGGCGGCTGTCGAAGGGGATGTCGTCCAGCCGCCGCGCGTCGACATGGCCGCCGACTTTTCCTGCAAAGGCGAGAAGCGCGCCTTCCATCGGGTCGCCTTCGACCATCCAGACGCCATCCTTGCAGTGCAGGTGGGCGTCGTTGCAGAGCGACGCCGCCCGGGCGAGGCGTGCAAGATCACCCGCAGGGGTGATGGCCCCTTGGGGCGCATAGCCCTCGCCATCGACGGCGAAGACACCCTCCGCCGTCTCCGCCGCAGCCACCACCATTTCGTTCCGGGTCAAGGTGCCGGTCTTGTCGGTGCAGATGACCGAGACGGATCCTATCGCCTCGATTGCAGGCAGGCGGCGGACAATGGCATTCCGGCGCGCCATGGCCTGGACGCCGATGGCCAGGGTGATGGTCATCACCGCAGGCAGGCCCTCGGGGATTGCCGCCACGGCGACGCCGACCACGGCCATGAAAAGATCGGAAAAGGGCATGTGGCCGACGTAGTAGCCCCAGAGGAGCAAGAGCCCCGCGCTAAGCAGGATCAGGAACGACAGCCAACGCGCGAAATGGTCGATCTGCGCGACCAGCGGGGTGGTCAGCTGTTCGACCCCCGCCAGAAGCCCCCCGATGCGCCCGATCTCGGTCTTGGCCCCTATCGCCACCACCAGCCCGCGCGCGGTGCCTTGGGTCACCAGCGTGCCCGACCACAGCATCGAGCGGCGGTCGCCAAGGGGGGCATCGGCGGCGACAGGGGGGTGGCCCTTTTCCACCGGCACCGACTCGCCGGTCAGGATCGCCTCTTGCGCGGCCAGCCCCCGCGCCTCGATCACCCGCAGGTCGGCGGGAACCTTGTCGCCCGCCTCTAGGAGAACGATGTCGCCGGGCACAAGGTCGGCGCCATCCACGGACACCCGCCGCCCATCGCGCAACACGGCGGCCTTCGGCGCAAGCATCCCCCGGATCGCCGCCATCGCCGCCTCGGCCTTGCCCTCCTGGATGAAGCCGATGGTCGCGTTGGCCAGCACCACGGCAAGGATCACGCCGGTATCGACCCAGTGCTGCAGGGCCCCCGTCACCGCCGCAGCACCGATCAGCACATAGATCAGCACATTGTGGAACTGCCGCAGGAACCGGACCACCGGTCCACGCGCCCGCACCTCGGCCAAGCGGTTTCGCCCATGCTCGGCCAGCCGCCGCGCAGCCTCGTGCGCGGTCAGGCCCTGTGGGCTTGCCGACAGCGCGCCCAGACAGGTTTCGGCGGCTTTGGCGTGCGGATCGGTCAAGTGCATTTTATCAGCCTTGAAGCAGCAAGAGGTCGGGGCGGTCAGTATTCCGCCGCAGTGATGTCGGCCAAGAAGAAGGGCGCATAGTCCGGCGTGCCCCAGTGGTTGCCCATCTCGACCTGCGAGGGGATGCGAAAGCCCTGAAACTGGGCCCAGCCAAGTATCCGCCTGCCAAAGGGTTGCAGGCGATAGGCCTTGTCGGGGTTGGCATCGCTCCAGCGCAGGGCCCAGACCTCGACCATGTTGCCATCCGCGTTAAGTGTAATCTGCATCGGCGGAAGATCCGGGGTGGCGGCAAAGCGGACTTCAGCGGTGTCGGGGCCGGTCTCGGTCCAGATCGCGCCCATTTGCGGCAAAAGCGTCGCCGGGACCCAGAGCGATTCCAGCATCGCCCGCGTTGCAGCGGCACGGGCGTGGTCGGAACTGCCGCCCATACGGGCCAGCGGCACCAATCCGCCCAGCCAGAACTTGGTCCAGCTTTCCGCGCCGGACGTGTCGGACAGGTAGCCATCCGAGCCCGCAAAGCGCATCAGACCCGAGCCGATCCGGGCCTGCCAGACAAAGCCCCGCCCGGCTGGGGCAAGGATCTGGCGCGCCTGCATCGGCATGGCGTTGCCGTTCAGAATGAAGGTGCCCGACATCTCCAGCCGCACGAGACGGTGAAGCGGCGTGCCGGGCCGGATGGCGCGGGCGAAATAGCGCTGCGCCAACGGGGGCAATCCCTCGACCATCGCCATGTCAAAGACCGGCGGCCGGGTTTCGCGCCCTGCCAGCAGAGCAGCCCAGACACGGTCACGCTGCGCAACGTCGCCGCCATGAACCCAAAAACCCAAGGCCGCAGCCCCCGCCAGCGCAATGAGCACCCCGATCCCAACAAGTTTCAGCACCTCCTCACCTCGCCGTATAGCCGCCGTCGATGACGATCTCCGTCCCGGTCACGAACTTCGCCTCGTCCGATGCCAGCCAGACCACAGCCCAGGCGATGTCGTCGGGTTCGCCCATCGTGCCGATCGGATGCGCAGCCCCCGCCGCCGCCTTTGCCGCCTCCAGATCAGGAGCGGTGGCGCGCAGGTGGTTTTCGACCATCGGCGTCCAGATGTAGGCAGGGTGGATCGAGTTGACCCGGATCTTTTCGGCTGCGTAGGTGATGGCGTCGTTCTTCGACATCAGCCGCACGGCGCCTTTCGAGGCATGATAGGGCGCGATGCCGCCGACGCCGATAAGCCCGGCGATGGACGACAGGTTGATGATCGAGCCTTTGCCGGCTGCGCGCAGGTGCGGAATGGCGTGTTTGGTGCCAAAGAACACGCCCTTCACGGTCACCGCCTGAACCCGGTCCCAGTCTGCCTCGGTCACCTGATCGGTGGGCTTGGGACTGCCGGACATGCCCGCATTGTTCACCAGCACATCGAGGCCACCGAACCGGGTGGCTACGGCGTCGATGGCGGCTTTCATTCCGGCCTCATCCGCGACATCGACAGGCCAGAACGCCACCTCATGGCCCTTGGCTATCAGTTCCGCGGCCAGTGCGTTCCCCTCAGCCTCCAGCATGTCGAGGATGCCAACCTTCGCACCTTCCTCCGCCATCCGGATTGCACAGGCCTTGCCGATGCCGACGGCACCTCCAGTCACGATTGCGGTCTTGTCAGCGAGGCGGTTCATTGTCGTTCTCCTTTTCTGCGGTTTGTCCGGGACGGGTTTCCGACGGGCGGGGTGACGTTTCGTGCGCCCTCAGGAACTGTGCCAGATCGGTATCCGCGATCCGCCAGCCTTTGCCGATATCGATGGCGCGGAGTGCGCCAGACTTGATCCATTGCCGCACAGTGGCCTCTGCGACGTTCAGCCTGTCGGCTACGTCCTGTACCGTCTGATATCTGTCCTGCGGCATTCTCGAACTCTCCGTCCTGAAAGGCATCTATACTGACGTATGGCCACGTTTGATTGACTTGGATCAATGATGGTCATCTTCCGATCGCATAATCTCAATTCAGCAGCCGATGTCGCGCCCCATCGCGGCCAGACGGCTGATTGCCGGTGAACTGCCACTTCAGAAAAGGAAACAACAATGTCCCATCGCATCGCATACCTGCCGCTGAACACTTATCCGGAAGCAGCACCTGATCCGGCTGTTCTGGCTGCGGTCAACTTTGCGGCGGCGCTGGGATGCGGTCTGCATGTCTCGACGTTTGCTCTGGATGTCCCGAAGACAGGCTCTGTGGCCAGCGGCTACCTGATCAACGTGGAAGGCATGGCGCGTGCCGCCGAGGAGCGCAGCAAGGCAGAATGCGCCCGCCTGCAAACCCTGATCAAGGGTGCCTTCGGTACAGAACGCGACCTGTCGGCAAGCAGCCATACCGCGATGATGGGCGCGGCCCTGGACGCGGCATCGACCGAGGCACGGGTCTTTGATCTGGCCATTCTGCCGTGGTCGGCTGACGCGTTGTCAACACAGGACCTGGCGCAATCCGTCGTATTCGGCGCGGGCGTCCCGGTGATCCTTGTTCCCGCGACGAATGTGCCGCATTCCATCGATCACATTGTCGTTGCGTGGGATGGAAGCCGGGTCGCTGCCAGGGCGTTGTCCGATGCCCTTCCACTTCTGTCTGATGGTGGCCGGATTTCTGTGGTGACGGTTCAGGGGGAGAAGTCACTTGATAGTTCTGGCCTTGCGCAAACGCTTGCAGCGTCTCTGGAACGCCGGGGATATACCACCAAGGCGATCGACATCTCGCTCGATGGCCGGTCCATAGCAAAAGCCCTGCAGGATACCGCGATTGCCGAAGGGGCACAGCTTTTGGCCATGGGTGGCTTCGGCCACTCGCGCCTTCGCGATTTCATCCTCGGTGGCGCAACAAAAGGAGTGTTTTCTGATCTGCGACTGGCGGTTTTGCTTTCACATTGACTGCGGGTGTCTCGCAAAAGGCAGAGAAGGTCCGACCGCAGTCGCGTTTCCTCCACGCTTATCCGAGTGCTTGCCGCAGGTTCTGCGCTACGGCGTCGGCGGCCACCTTCACCGGTTCGGCTGCG
>CAMDHB010000210.1 GCA_945897655.1 Pseudorhodobacter antarcticus | reverse complement strand
CCGCGCGGGGGAAACCCCGCGCGGATTTTCTTTTGGCATGCGTGACAGCGCACCAAGAAACCTTTGATTCAATCGCAAGTTCCTGCAAAGCTGATTTCCAAGGCGATTCTTTTGAAAATGGATGTAAAAAATGGCATTTCCGGGCCAATTCGGCACTTCCGACAGTGAAACCCTCTCTGGCAGCAACGACGCTGACACCTTTGATGCCCTTGGCGGCAACGACTGGTTGGGCGGACTTGTGGGGAATGACAGTCTGACAGGCGGCACCGGCAATGACACTCTGCTCGGTCACGAAGACGGCGATACCCTGATCGGCGACACTGGGGCGGACCTGCTTTGGGGTGGGTCAGGCAATGACAGTCTTTACGGCGGCGACGACAACGACACCTTGAACGGCGACGACGGGTCAGATGGTCTTTTCGGCGGGCTGGGCGACGACCTGCTGCAAAGCGGGTCCGATCTCGACACCCTCTATGGCGGTGACGGCAACGACGGATTGTCGGTCGATCATCTGGGACAGGTGGTCTTTGGTGGGTCGGGCAATGACTATATCACCACCGGGCTGGATGGCTGGACCACGACCTTTGACATCTACGGCGGTGCGGACGACGACTTTGTCTATGTCGGTCGAAACAGCGAAGGGGCCGCCGATGGCGGCGATGGCACGGGCGATCTGCTGAAACTGTTCTGGTATGATCCGGCACACTCGCTGTTCCCCGTTGTCATGGCGGACGGTTTGGCCACGGTTGACGAACTGAGCCTGACCTATACTGGCTTTGAAAGGTTCGAGATCACGGCAGGGGCTGGTGACGACAGCATCACAACCGGCAATGGCAACGACACGATTGGCGCCCTGGAAGGGGCCAATGTGGTGGACGCCGCAGGGGGTGACGATGTCGTCACCTATTTCATGGGTCAGGCCAATGACCTTGACGGCGGCAGCGGAAACGACACGTTGCGTTTGGGCTTGTTTGGCCATGACACGGGCATGACCTTCACCGTGACCGGCACCACCGCCAATGACGGCTTTGGCTCCAACATCCGGAATTTCGAACACTACGATGTCGGTGGCACCTTCTTTGCCGACACGGTTCACCTCGGCGCAGGCAATGATCTGGCACGCGGCGCGCGAGGCAGCGACCACCTTTACGGCGGGGACGGGGCCGACACGCTCAACGGCGGGGCACAGAATGATCGCCTTTATGGGGGCGAGGGCGCTGACATGCTGAGCGCCACCTGGGGCGACGATGTCCTTTATGGCGGGGCGGACAACGACCGTCTGTTTCTGGCATCTGGCCTTGATGTCGCCTTTGGCGGCAGCGGTGATGATCGCATTGCCTTTCAGGCCGGCAACCATACCGGGTGGGGCGACGATGGACGCGACAGGTTCGTGTTCCGCACCATTGATGCCACTTATGAATGGCTGGGTGATTTCACCTCGGGCGAGGACAAACTGGTGATCTGGGCCGATCAACTCGGGAATGCACCGACCCCTGGGCGCATCAGCGAAGATCAACTTGTCAGCGGCACGATGCAGACCGAAGACCCACAGTTCCTGCAGTATACGTTGCTGTCCCAAAGCTACCTGTTCTGGGACCCCGACGGCACCGCAACACAGTTCGATGCGGTCTTGATCGCAGTATTCCTGAACAGTGCTACCGTGCATGCGTCCGACATCCTGATCGTGTAAACCAGCCCGTCAGTCGGGTTGCCTTTCATGGACATTGCCGGATTTCATAGGATCTGGTAAGATAAACCCAGTGTTGCGATGAAATATCAGCACCAGCGCCTTTGCCTTTTGTATTCCAATCAACTTTCCTTACCCGGACCAAGACCCTATCCGGCTCAGATTGAAGGGACCTGAAATAATGGCAACGATCCCCGGCACTCCCAACCCGGATATGCTTGATGGCACCTCGTTTGAGGACACAATTACAGCTTTGGGGGGGAATGACACCGTCTTCGCATGGTCGGGCGCCGATCTTGTCGAACTGGGCACAGGCGATGACCGGGTCGAGAACGGCTTGGACAACGACACGGTCTATGGCGGGCAGGGCAATGATACGATCATCGCAGGTGGCGGCGATGATCAGATTTTTGGCGGCGACGGCAGCGACGAAATTGTTGCCAATGATCCGCTCCTTGCCGGCATTGGCAATGCAAGCGGCGGTGCCGGGGATGACCGCGTCATCGTTTACAGCACATCAGGCGGGACCTTTCGGGGCGGCAGCGGGACCGATGTCATAAGTTTTACCAACGCCACCGACGCAGACCTTCTTGTCGATCTGGATAACAACCTGCTCTCCAGCAGCGGTGCCTTCTTGCCCGGCGTGACCTTTTCTTCCTTCGAACGGCTGGAGGTTGTGACCAGCCTCGGGGATGATACGGTTCTGGGCGGGGCGCTGGATGATTGGTTGTCGGTCGGCTCTGGTGCAAATTCGGTGAATGCAAAGGCGGGCAATGACACCGTCACCTATGTCGCGCGCGACGCAAACACCCTGCGTGGTGGCGAAGGGGATGACACGCTGGTTGTGTCTTCGGGCACATCCAACCTCTATTTCATCCTGGATCCCTTCGATGGTTCCGTCGATGACGGCTCGTTGTCCGACATTCTGGGTTTTGAACATTTCGTTGCCATCGGCAGCGAGTTTGACGACGTCACCTCATTTGGTGCCGGGCGAGACGTGTTCAACGGGGCTGCCGGGCGCGATTCGTCGGTTGGCCGCGATGGGGCAGATATGCTGTCCGGCGAAAGTGGTGCAGACTCTCTGGAAGGCGGCAGCGGTCGGGATACGCTGCTGGGCGGCAGCGGCGATGACATGATCCACGGCGACAATGGTGATGACCGGATCACCGGAGGCGCGGGGGACGACAGAATAAAGGCTGGGGCGGGCGATGATCGCATCCGCCTTGAAACCGGGAACGATACCGTGACGGGCGGCGGCGGTGCAGACAGGTTCCTGTTCACCAGCAATCAATCCGGCTTGCACACCATCACCGACTTTGAAGTTGGGATCGACAGGTTGCACTTCACCAGCATTTTCTTGCAACAGGGCCCTGCCCCGGGCCCGCTTGACCCGTCATTGCTGTCTTTCGGGGCGGCCACCGGACCGCAGGCGCAGTTTGTCCTGACCTATTCCGCCTTGACTGATACCTCTACCCTGCACTGGGACACCAATGGCGACGATCCCGCTGGTGGGACCTATAGCTTGGTTCTGCTTTCGGGGCAGATCGCCCTCACGGCAGCGGATATCCTGATTCTATAGAGCAGACCTCCCGCCATCAGGTCGCATTTGGGCCAGAAATTGCCCCGCTCCCCTCTAGGGTTGTGCCATGAAAACGCAATCCAACACGGTCGCCGTCCTGTGCCTTGTCGCTGGCATCGCCATCTTCTCGGTTCAGGACCTGATCCTGAAACAATTGTCCGGCGCCTATCCCCTGCATCAGGCCATGGTGCTGCGGTCGCTGACGGCCGTGCCCTTCATGTTGCTGATCACCTGGTGGTTTGACGGCAGCCTTGCCACACTGGTCAACCGCAACTGGCCCGCCATGTTGGGGCGCGGCCTGTTGAACTTTGCGGCCTATACCGCCTATTACCTTGCCCTTGCCGCCCTGCCGATGGCAACCACGGTCGCGCTGTATTTCACAGCACCTTTGTTCATCACGCTCCTCTCGGTGTGGCTGCTCAAGGAACGGGTCCCCCTGAACCGCTGGATTGCCGTGCTGATCGGTTTTGCCGGTGTTGTCATCATGGCCCGCCCCGGCAGTACCCTCTTTGACTGGGCAGTCCTTTTGCCCATCTTCTGCGGGCTCGCCTATGCCGCATCCATGGTCTGGGCCCGCAGCATGGGCGAGGTGAACTCGGCCGCAGCGATGGCGTTCTGGGGCAACAATGCCTTCCTGATCTGCAGCCTGGGCCTGGCGCTGATCTACGGCCCCGGGAGTTATACAGAGGCCGCGCACCCCAGCCTGTCCTTCCTGACCCGCGGCTGGGTCATGCCCGACCTGTGGGACGCCACCCTGATGTGCAGTTGCGGCGTCATCGCGGCGGTTGGGCTGACACTGTTGACCCATGCCTACCGGGTGGGCCAATCGTCGGTGGTCGCCCCATTCGAGTTTACTTTTGCCTTCTGGGGCCTGCTCTGGGGTTGGCTCTTTTGGGGCACCCTGCCCGACGGTCTGGGCTGGGTGGGGATCATCATCATCATCGCCGCTGGCATCTATGTCGTACGCGCCGAACAAACCGGACGCGACCCCAACCCGGCCTAGACCTCAAACCGCGCGCGCAGGCCCGCGACATGGGGCCGAAGGGCGGCAACCCCATCCCACTGTTCCAACAAGTCCGCCCACCGGATCGGCACGAACACCACGCCGTCACCAGCCACCTGCGCGGCAAACTCGGCCACTTCCTGTCGGTGCAGCGCAATCAACCCCCGGTCAACTGGCTTGCCCGAACCCCAAGCCGCGGGCTCGGCATACAGATAGACCAGCACAGCCCCCACAGCCCGCTTTTCCGCCCGCGTGTGAATGCCGTAGGCATGCTTGATCAACTGAACCGCATCCAGCGTCTGAAACCACAAACTGCCCGCCACCAATGCATCGCGGACCTTGGTAAAGCCCCTCATCCGCTCACCCCAAACCGGCCGGTCATAAACCTCGGAAAAGCCTGACTGCTTTTGCGGGCGAAACGGCTCATAGCGCTTCGACTCCACCCCGATCAGAGTTGTATGCGTGCTGATCCCCACATCCAGCCACGGATGCCGCCCGCTGCTCCAGGGAAAGCGCATTTCCGCCTCCAGCGTGACATCGGTGACCTGCCCCGCCGGAACCCCCGGCAAGGTTGGCAAAGCTTCGGGCCGGTTCAGGAACCAGCCAAAGGCATTGGCCACCAACGCGGCCGAGGATTCAGGGCTGTCAAACTTACCCGACTTCACCTCATTGCCGGGTGAGCGGGCATAGCAGGCCAAAATGTCCTCGATCGGCAGATCAGGCAGAAAATCGGGCATAACGCACCTTTCCAAAGGAAAAGGGCCGCCCTTTCAGGCGGCCCCACCATCAATCGGCAGAACCGATCACATCTCGTCAAGCGCCTCGACCAGCTTTTGCAGGTCTTCCTTGCTGACTTCCTTGTCGGTGACCTGGGCTGCGGCCACGATATGGTCCACGACCTTCTCCTCAAAGATCGGCGCGCGCAGTTGCTGCTGCACTTGCTGGTTCTTCTGCACAAACTCGAAATACGGGCGCTCCTGCCCCGGGTACTGCCGGGCAGCGGCCAGAACGGCCTGGGTCATTTCGGCGTCCGTCACGGTGACTTCAGCCTTGCGGCCCACTTCGGCCAGAACCAGACCCAACCGCACACGACGCTCAGCCAGCGTGCGATGCTCGTCCGTCGTCTCGATGCTGCCGTGGTTGTGGCCCTGCTCTTGCGGGTTTTCTTCATGCCACAACTGGTGGGCAATCTGGTTCGCCTCGGCATCCACCAATGCGGCGGGCAGGTCGAACTTGACCAGCGCGTCCAACTGATCCAGCAACGCGCGCTTCATCACCGCACGGGCCGCACCCTTGTACTCATTCTCCAGGCTGGTCGAGATCTGGCCCTTCAGTGCCGCCACATCCTCGGCCCCGTACTTCTTGGCCAATTCGTCGTTGATCTCAGCCGGGATGGCCTTCTTCACGGCCTTGACCGCACAGGCGAACACCGCAGCCTTGCTGGCCAGATGCTTGGCACCGTAGGCTTCCGGGAAGGTCACGTTGACCATCACGTCATCGCCTGCCGCCGAACCAACCAGCTGCGCCTCAAAGCCCGGAATGAACGAGTTCGACCCCAGAACCAGCGGATGATCCGTACCCGCACCACCCTCGAACTCGACCCCGTCGACAGAACCCGTGAAGTCGATGGTGACCTGATCGCCGTCTTCGGCCTTGGCACCCTCTTCCTTGTCCGCGAACGCCTGCGACGAGGCGGCAAGGTTCTTCAGCGCTTCGTCAACCGAGGCGTCATCGGCCTTGACCGACAGCCGGTCCAGCGTGATGACCGAGGCGTCCAGTTCCGGAATGGGCGGCAGGCATTCGTAGGCCATCTCGACCACGACATCCATGCCCTCTTTCCAAGTGTCACCGCCAACCATCTTGACGTCCGGCTGCAGGGCCGGGCGGTCACCAGTCGCGTCGAAGTGATCCTTCATCGCGCCGTCAATCGCCTCTTGCATGGCGTCGCCCATCAGGCGCTGACCGAACTGCTTGCGCATAATCGCCACAGGAACCTTGCCCTTGCGAAATCCCTTGATCTCGACATCGGGCTGGGCTTCCAGCAGCTTTTCGGTGACTTTGGCCTCAAGCTCTGCCGCTGTCACCGTGATGGTGTAGCCGCGCTTCAAGCCGTCTTTAAGGGTCTCGGTGACCTGCATTTTCTCGTCCTTCTCATCCCATCTGGTGCGGGTGGAGGGACTTGAACCCCCACGCCTCGCGGC
>CAMDHB010000209.1 GCA_945897655.1 Pseudorhodobacter antarcticus | reverse complement strand
TGCAAAAATCCATCGCGGCGGGCATCCTGACCGTCCAGACCCAGCAGCGCTCAGAGATTCCCAGCGACGCGTACATGGGTCCGGACTGGAACGAGATGGGCCGCAATGCAGTCGAGGGCATGGTCCAGGCCTGCGGCAAGGATAGCGGTAAGAATGGCAAGGTCGCCATCATCCAAGGCGCCCTGACCGCCCCCGCCAGCCTGTTGCAAATGGCCGGCATCGATGAGGCGCTGAAGAATCATCCCGAAATCACCGTCGTGTCCAATCAGGCCGCAGATTGGGATGCCACCAAGGCCTATCAGATCGCCACCACCGTCCTGCAGCAGAATCCCGATATCTGCGGCATCGTCGGCTTCTGGGATGTGGCCGACGCGGGCATCGCCTCGGCTGTGAAAGAGGCGAACCTGCAAGGGAAGGTCGCTGTCATCACCTCGGGCAGTGGCGCGCGCGAATCGGCCTGCGACAAGATCGCTGCGGGCGATTTTTCCCATTACACCAGCTACAACACCGCAGGTCAGGGCCGCGACCTGAACGCCATCATCCGCACCCTGCTGCAGACCATGCCGGAACCGGGCAGCAAGCCCTTTGACCTGGTCTCGCCCCTGATCCGCATAACCAAGGAAAACATGACGCCCTCGTCGTGCTGGACCTTGGAAGAGCTGGCCCAGATCGGCGGCTAACCTCTGCGGGCGGCCCGCCACAGGGCCGCCCCTTTCCCCGAAGGACCCCTCCGATGACCCGTGACGACCTTGTCCGCTGGCGGTATCGCCTGATCCCCAACACTGTGGTGGGCGAGATCCTGTCCAAACCCTGGATCGACAACGCCGTCCCGGTCCTGATGCTGGCCGTCCTTCTGGCCGTTTTCGGCACGCTGGTCCCGAACCTTTTGACCCTTGGCAATCTCGGCAATCTGTCCCAGACGGTGGGGGAGTATCTGCTGATGGGCCTGGGTCTGACCATCGTCGTGATGGCGGGTGGCATCGACCTTTCGGTCGGGTCGGTCTTTGCCTTGGCCAATCTGGTGATGATCGCCCTTGCTGGCTGGGCAGGCCTGCCGATGGGTGTTGCCATCCCCATTGCCTTGTTGTCTGGCGCATTGGTCGGACTCGTGAATGGCATCCTTGTGGGCTACCTGCGCCTGCGCGCCTTCCTGACCACGCTTGTCACCCTGATCGTCGTGCGCGCCTTGGTTGACAGCCTTTTGCTCAGCTACTCTCAGGAAATCGGCGCCGCCCCGATCTTTTCCGCCTTTTGGGATTACCTGGCCTTCGGCACCGTGTACGGCATGTCGGTCAGCTTTCTGACCGCCGTCGCCCTGGCCGTCGCGGTCCATGTCGTCCTGACCCGCCTGCGCCCCGGGTGGCACATCATCGCCGTCGGCGGATCGCGCCGCGCGGCCCATAACTCGGGTATCGACGTCCGTCGTACGGTCTGCCTGACCTATGTCGCCTCTGGCACCCTCGCGGCCCTTGCCGGTGTATTCTACGCCGCCCGCCTGATGAGCCTTGGTGCCGAAACCGGCGTGGGCCTGGAGATCACCATCCTGACCGCTGTCGTCCTGGGTGGCACCTCGCTCGGCGGTGGGCGCGGCTCGGTCGTCAAGACCGTCCTCGGCGTCGCCATCGTCGTCGTCATCAACAACAGCCTGCTGCGCTTCAACCTGCCCAGCGGCTCTTCCCCCCTCGCCCTTGGCATCATCCTCTTGCTGGCCGTCGCCATTGACGTCCGCTGGGTGAAGAACAAACGCAAGGTGTTGGACCAAACCTACGTCGCCCCCACCTATTTCGAACTGCCGCCGCTGCCCGACGCCCGCAGAGGCGCCGCCACCCCCTATGCCGTCAACGACCACCTCGCCACCGCCGAACCCATCGGCCTTGGCCTGTTGGATGGCCCCGAGGATGTCATCCTGGACGCCGATGACAACCTCTACACCGGCAGCCGCGATGGCAACATACTGCGCCTGATGGCCCCCGACTACACGCGCGTTGAACCCTACGTCCATATCGGCGGCCAACCCCTTGGCCTTGCCTTCGACCGCGGCGGCAACCTCGTGACCTGCGTCGCCGGCATGGGCCTCTACATGGTCCGCCCCAACCGCGAAGTCGTCAAACTCTCGGACGAAACCAACCGCACCCTGTTTTCCATCATCGACGACAGCCGCATGCGCCTCGCAGACGATCTGGACATCGCCCCCGATGGCCGCGTTTTCTTCTCCGAAGCCACCATCCGCTACGCCCTCCACGACTGGATGATCGACGCCTTGGAAGGGCGCGGCAATGGCCGCATCATCTGCTATGACCCCCACGACGGGTCCTCGCGCACCGTCCTGCCTCGCCTGCAATTCCCCAATGGCATCTGCATGGTGCCCGACGGCCAATCCTTCCTGTACGCCGAAACCTGGGGCTGTCGTGTCAGCCGATACTACTTTGACGGCCCGAAAAAAGGCCGCACCGAAGTCGTCATCGCCGATCTGCCGGGCTATCCCGACAACATCAACCGCGCCTCGGATGGCACCTTCTGGCTGGCCATGATCGGCATGCGCACCCCGGCCTTCGATCTGTCGCAACGCATGCCCGGCTTCCGCCGCCGCATGGCCATGCAGGTCGCCCGCGACCAATGGGTTTTCCCCAACCTCAACACTGGCGGGGTGATCAAATTCGACCTGACGGGACAAGTGCTGCAATCCCTGTGGGACGGCGACGGCGGCAGCCACCCCCAGGTCACCTCGATGCGCGAACACAAGGGCTGGCTTTACCTTGGTGGCATCTTCAACAACCGCATCGGCCGCATCCGCCTGCCCGACGCCGATCAAAGCTGGACCTCACAATCCGCCTATTGGGGCGCCCCCAAATGATCGCATGGCTCCGCACCCGCATTGACAGCTTCCTCGGACAAGGCGACGCCGCCGTGACCGTCCCACCCATGGACGGCGCCTTGTCGCCCAACACTCGGCTCGACCGCGCCGACCTGATCGCACAGATCCCTACCCCCAACGACATCGCCCAAGGCGACGCCACCTATGTCTCCAGCGGCAATACCGTTTACCGTCTTGGCCCTGCTGGCACAACCGAACCCTTCCGCCACTTTGCCGAACCGGTCACCAGCCTCGCCGCCCAGGGCGACCGGCTCGCGGTGGGCCAGCCGAACCACATCCTCCTCCTGCAAGGCGTGACCGAAACTACCCTCCCCGTCCCATGCCCCACGGCCCTAGCGTTCATGGGCGACACCCTCATCGCCACCCAAGGGTCCAGCCACAATACCCCGGCCCAGTGGAAGCACGACCTGATGCAGCGCGGCTCCAGCGGGGCCGTCTGGCAAATCGCCCCCGGCAGCCCGCCAAAACCCCTCGCCACGGGACTTGCATGGCCCAACGGCATCGCGATCACCGAGGGCGGCATCGTCATCGCGGAAAGCTGGCGCCACCGCCTGATCCGCCTTGGCCAGCCAAACCCCATCCTCGCCGACCTTCCCGGTTACCCCGCCCGCCTGTCACCGGCGCAAAACGGCTGGTGGCTGTCCATTTTCGCCCCGCGCGGCCAACTGGTCGAGTTTGTCTTGCGCGAACGCCGCTATTGCACCCGCATGATGGCCGAGATTGAACCCGACAACTGGCTCGCCCCCGCCCTGTCGCCGCCCAAAAGTTTCCTTGAACCCATGATGGGCGGGGCGCTGCGGACCCACGGCTTTGCCAAACCCTGGGCCCCGTCCAATTCCTATGGCCTGCTGGTGCGCCTTGACGCCCGCTTCCGACCGATCCGCAGCTATCACAGCCGCGCCGACGGCACCCGCCACGGCATCACCGCCGCCTTGGACATGGGGAACCGCGTGCTGGTTGCCTCGCACGGCGGCAACGCCATCCTCAGCGTCGAAGGCGACCTGCCATGACCGAACCCCTTGTCCGCCTGACCCAGGTCACCAAGGAATACTTTGGCGTCCCCGCGATCCGCGCCGTCGATTTCACCGTGCTTGCGGGCGAGGTTCATGCCCTTGTCGGCGAAAACGGCGCCGGCAAATCCACCCTGACCAAGGTCATGGTCGGCATCACCGCCCCCACCTCCGGCACCATCGCCGTTGACGGCACCCCCGTCACCCTGGGTAGCCCGGCCGAGGCGCTGAACCTCGGCCTTGCAATGGTCTTTCAGGAAACCAGCCTCGTGCCCTCGATGACCGTGGCGCAGAACCTCTATCTGGGTCAGGAACATTTCTTCACCCGCCTGCGCGGCATGTATATCGCCGCCCAGCAATTCCTGCAGTCCCTGAACTTCAACGTCGATCCCATGACCCCGGTCGCGGGCCTTGGCGCGGCCCAGAAACAGATGGTCGAAATCGCCCGCGCCGTGTTGCGCAAGGCTCGGCTGATCATCTTTGACGAACCCACCGCCGCCCTGACCCCAGAAGAGAAACACCACTTCTTCGCCCTGATCGAGCGTCTGAAAACCAGCGGCGTCGCCGTGGTTTTCATCTCCCACGCCGTTGAAGAGGCGCTGCAAATCGCCGACCGTATCACCGTTCTGCGTGACGGCGAAATCGTGACGACCGACGCCGCAAGCAGCTTTGACCGCGCCTCGATCATCCGCGCGATGGTGGGCCGCACCCTGTCGGACGAGCTTTACACCCGCAAGGATGGCCAAACCCGCCCACCGCAGGACCTTGTCCTGTCGGTGCAGAACCTGTCGATGGGCTCGATGGTCCGCAACACCTCGTTTTCCGTCTATGCGGGCCAAGTGACCGGCATCTTTGGCTTGATCGGGTCAGGCCGCACCGAAACCGCCAAGGTCGTGGCGGGGGTCCTGAAGCGTAACCTCTTTCACGGCGGCAAGGTCAGCCTCTTTTCCCGCGCCGTCCGCTACCGAATGCCGCGTCAGGCCATGCTGGACGGCGTGGTCTACGTCACCGAAGACCGCAAGATCGAGGGCTTTTTTGAAGGCATGTCCATCGCCGAAAACATCTTTGCCGGGCACCTGACCGCCCGTGGCCCCCGTATCGTCAGCCCCGCCCAGATGCGCGATTTAGCCAGCACCTGGCGCGACAAGCTGAACATCCGCGCCATCGATCCGGGGGCGCGGGTGGTCGAACTGTCGGGCGGCAATCAGCAAAAGGTGGTGGTCGCCAAATCGCTGGTCCAGCGCCCGAAACTGGTGATCTTCGACGAACCCACCCGCGGCGTCGACGTGGGCGCGATTGCCGAGATCCACGCCATCATCAAGGGCCTTGCCGATGACGGCCTCGCCGTCATGGTCATCTCCTCCTACCTCCCCGAGGTTCTGAACCTGTCCGACCGCATTCTTGTCGCCCGCCAGGGCCGCATCGTCGAGGAGTTCGCCCCCCAGGACGCAACCGAAGAGACGATCATGTACGCCGCCGTGCACTGAATGATTTCCACTCGGTTATAGATTTCCGCTATCTCATTGATTTTAATGTAGAATTATATCTTTTCACGCGTGAAACACCCTATCGCCGCGTTATCCTGGGTGAAGGCGTCTCGGCCGGACTTGGCAATCTCTCGGCCAGTTCAAACGGCGGGTCAATCCACCCGTCACTCCCCGCCACCGTCAACCGCCGGTTCGCAATCCGCCACCCGTCGGGGGTCAGCCGATGCCGGTCATGATACCGCCCCCAAACCTCCACCCGCAGCCCGTCCTCTGCCATGACATGCCAAGCATAGACATAGGCCGTCGACGCCGCCGTATCCGGCCCGGTGAAGGTGACCCTGATATTTGACACATGATGGCTGGTCCGACGGAACGGCGCCAGAGTCCGGGCAAACATCAAGGCCAGATCTGCCCGCCCGATCACCGCATGCCGTGACCCCAACTCGAAACACCCATCCTCGCAGAACACCTGTGCGACCAGCCCTGCCGGGTCGTTGCGGTCCACAAAATGACTATAGTCCATCAGCACCTCTGCAATCAGCCTGCGCTGTTCCAGTTCCCAAACAAGGCGCTCTGTCCCGCTCATCGCATCCCCCAATTTCCGCCGCCCATCACGATACCAGCATCACGCCGAACGATAAAGCAGGCTGCGGCACTGCACCGGGTGTTCTTTGAAGATCGATCAGCGTTGTGTCCGCCATCAGTTGCCTTGGAACAGTTTAGTCTGATTGTGTGCGCTAGGGCTGTAAGCGCACGAGCGGCCAGTGCTCGACGCGCTCCGGTGCGATGCTGAGGGTCATAAGGGACGCCTGTTCGATAGGTTTCAGTCAGCAGCGGTGGCTTCCAGCGGTACGGTGTCCAGTTGCTTCTCAGCTGGACTCCGGGGTCCAGCAGGTATCCACTCCGGCAGCCAGCAGACAAGCCGCTGTTATTGTGCGGTTATCTGACGAGTTGGCGTGGATTCCCGAGGGGGTGGCTTCCCAAAAAACCGGCCCTGACGCTGGCGAGATGGCGCGCACAGCCCTCCCGTATACGTAAGTGCCCGGAAAGGAACCAGAAACTCCCCGGGCGGGCATTGGACCCCGGGTGGACTCCGGTCCGGATT
>CAMDHB010000208.1 GCA_945897655.1 Pseudorhodobacter antarcticus | reverse complement strand
GATGTCGCCCGCCTTGAACGCCTCGAAAATCACGGTCGGGTCGGCGAAATACACATATTTGATCTCGTCAAAATTGTGCAAACCCCGGTTGAACGGCAAATCCTTGCCCCACCAGTTGGGGTTCTTGGTCAAGGTCAGGGTGGACCCCGCCTCAACCGCGCTCACCACATAGGGGCCAGACCCGATCGGCGCATCCAGCGTGGTTTCGGTGAAATCCCGCCCCTCCCACTGCGCCTTTTTCAGGATCGGGCGCAGGCCCAAAAGCAAGGGCATCTCGCGGTCCAACTCGGTAAAGGTGAACTTCACCCCGCGCGTCCCCACAGCCTCCATCGCTGCAATCTTCTTCCAGGCCGTCGCATAGCGCGGGTTGCCCTGTTCGCCCAAGGTCTGGAACGACCACAGCACATCCTCCACCGTCACCGGACTGCCATCCGAGAATTTGGCCCCCTCGCGCAGGGTAAAGGCGACGTATGACCGCTCGTCATCCGTCTCGACTGATTCGGCCAACAGCCCGTACAGGGTGAACGGCTCGTCGTAAGAACGGCCCATAAGTGTCTCTACCGTAAGCGAAGAGATGGCAGCCGGGGCCGAGCCTTTGGTGATGTAGGGGTTCAGCGAATCAAAACTGCCCGCCTCACCAAAGGTGATTCGCCCGCCCTTGGGCGCATCAGGGTTGGCCTGGGGCAGGGACACAATATCCGGTGGAAGGGCGGGGGCCCCATACATAGCTATGCCATGTTGCGGCTCTGCCACAGCACCCGAGGCCATCAAAACCAGCATCAGGCCCGCGCCCGCGCCTTTCAGTCTTTGAACAAAACCCCGTTTCATCATGATGCGCGCCCCGTCTATGCGTGTTGATTTTGCCAAACCTACGGGGTCTTGCATGGCTTTTCAAACGTTTAACTTGATCAGGCACGGCAGGCGGCGTATAACGACTGCACTGCTCGATAGGTTTCTTGCCTGTATGAAACCTGCCTCAATAACTTAACGCCGGCCTTGCGCCGGCGTTTTTTTATGCCCGTCAGCCTTGGTAATAGGTTTCCGGGCTCTCGTCGGCCAGAAAGTTCGCCAGCGTCAGGTCTGCCAAGGCCACATCCAGCAACCGGATGCGCCACCCGTCGGACGGGTTCACATAAACAACATCCGTCCCGGCTTGCCTCGCATTGGCCATGAAGTCGTCAAAGCTGGCCTGCGCTGTCCCCTCGGCAGTAAAGTCCATCAGCAGGGCATCTTCGGCGGCGTTGAAATCGGTCACCACATGGGGGCCAATGCCCGTGGCGGTGTCGTACAAATACTGGTTCACAAACACGAACACATCCGCCCCGCTGCCGCCTTTCAGACGGTCCGACATGCCGCCCGCGACCAGCAGGTCATTGCCCGCGCCCCCGTTCAGCACATCATCGCCGTCGCCCGCATAAAGACGGTCCGCCCCCGCGCCGCCAAACAAACTGTCATTGCCAGTCCCGCCATCCAGCCAGTCATTGCCCGCTCCGCCGCTGGCAAAGTCGTCGCCGTCAAAGCCCAAAAGCCCATCATTGCCACCGCCTCCCAGCAGGCTGTCATCGCCGTCGCCGCCGTCCAGCCCATCCGCGCCCTCCAGGCCGATCAGCGTGTCATTGCCAGCGTCCCCCAGCAGCCCATCGTCATCTCGGCTGCCGGTGATCAGGTCATGTCCATCCTCGCCAAAGACCAGCCCACCACCGCCGCCCTCTTCCACGACATCATCCCCCGATCCTGCCCAGATCTGGTCAGCCTCGGACCCGCCATAGATCGTGTCATTGCCGCCTTCGCCGTCGATCTGGTCCAGCCCAGAGCCGCCAAAGATCAGATCGGCACCCTCGCCCCCGCTCAGCCCATCATCCCCGCCGCGCCCCTCCAGCGTGTCATCGCCGGTGCCGCTGAACATGACATTGGGACGATTGTCGCCCTGCAACATTTGGCCAACGTCTATGGCGAACCAATTCTGTTTATGCATCTATATCTCCTGAAATGGGGTGGCGGGCGCAGACTGCGGCCAAATCATGGCGCAGATATGGCAGCGCCTCACTTTTCATTCTCGCCCCATCCGCCTATCCTTTGCAAGTGCAGCAAAGGGGGCATCCATGCTCAAGGGCAAAACGGCAATCATCACGGGCTCCAATTCCGGCATCGGTCTGGGCGTGGCCGAAGAACTGGCCCGCGCCGGGGCCTCGGTCGTGCTGAACTCCTTCACCGACCGGGCCGAGGATCATCAGCTTGCCGCCGATCTGGGGGCACGGCATGGGGTGGCGGCGCGCTATATCGCCGCCGACATGTCCAAAGGGGCCGAATGCCGCGACTTGATCGCCAAAGCCGGGGCCTGCGACATTCTGGTAAATAACGCAGGCATCCAGTTTGTCGCCCCGATTGACGCGTTTCCGGTTGAGAAATGGGACATGATCCTGGCCATCAACCTTTCCTCCGCCTTTCACACCACCGCCGTGGCCTTGCCGCTGATGCGGGCCAAGGGCTGGGGCCGCATTGTCAACATCGCCTCCGCCCACGGATTGACCGCCAGCCCCTATAAATCCGCCTATATCGCCGCCAAGCATGGGGTTGTGGGTCTGTCCAAAACCACGGCGCTGGAAACCGCAGGGCAGGGCATCACCTGCAACGCCATCTGCCCCGGCTATGTGCTGACACCCCTGGTCGAGGCGCAGATCCCGGACCAGATGAAGGTCCACGGGATGGACCGCGAAACCGTGATCCGCGAGGTGATGCTGCTGCGCCAACCGTCCCGCCAGTTCGCCACGGTCGAACAGATCGGCGGGACCACAGTCTACCTCTGCTCGCCCGCTGCCGATCAGGTGACCGGCACCACAATCAGCGTGGATGGCGGCTGGACGGCGCTGTAAACCTTACCAGAATGGTTAACGAAAAACACTAAGTCTTTGATATAAAACAATAATCAAAAGTGTCCACATGTGGACACTATGCTTCCTTCGGCGGCGGATAGACCAACCCACCCGAAACCACCAGCTTGGCCGCCTCCTCGGGCGTCATATCCAGCAGCTTGACCGCGTCCCTTTCCACAAACACCACAAACCCCGATGTGAAGGGGGTCAACCCGATAAAGACGGCAATCTTGTCCGCCCCCAGTTTCTCGGCAATCTCTCCCTTGGGTCGGGCCGACACCAGCCCGATCACCCAGACGCCGGGGCGGGGAAACTCGACCAGGCAGGCCTTGTCAAACGAGGATTCCGTCTTGTTGAACACAGTCTCCGCCACCTGCTTCAACCCGCCGTAAAGCGAGCGGACCACAGGCATCCTGTCCACCAACTGGTCCAACCGACCCAGCACAGTGCGGCCGATCAACCCCTTTGCGACCCAGCCGACCAGCGTGGTGAAAACCAGAAACACCACCACCCCGATGCCGCGCACCGGGAATTCATAGCCGGGGCCGACATAGTAGGTGATCATTTCCTGCGGATGATAGGACTGCGGGATCAGTGGCAGGATCCAGCCGTCCAGCCAGCCGATGACCGACCAGATCAGATAGATGGTCAGCCCGATGGGCAGAACCACCACAATGCCAGTCAGGAAAGACGCGCGCAGGCTCGCGGCCAAGGTTTTGCGGCGGACAAGTATTGGGTCGGTCATGGCCGCTCCTGCAAGGTTCGGGCGGACTGTAGGGGGGGAAGTTTGGCCATGCAATGGGGCACCTGTCCGCGTGCCGCAGGGTTACACCTGCATCGCCCCAAGCCCCCGATCTGCCCGGTTTGCGGGCAGTTTCCGGTCAGGCGGCAGCCGCCCCAACCATCGCCCGGGCAATGGCCGAGGCAAGGCGCGCGTTATTCAGAACCAGCGCGATGTTGGCCTGCAGTGACCGCCCCTCCGTCAGTTCAAAGATCCGCTGCAACAGAAAGGGCGTCACCGCCTTGGCATGGATCCCCAAAGCCTCGGCATCCCTCAGGGCGCATTCGATGACGGGCGAGATTGCTTCGCGGCTGATCTCAGCCTCTGGCGGAATCGGGTTGGCCACCAACTGCCCCCCGGCCATCCCAAGCGTCTGGCGCATCTGGTGGCTGGCCGCGATCTGGGCCGCTGTATCCATCCGCAGGGGCGCCCTCAGGCCCGAGCTGCGCGACCAGAAGGCTGGAAACTCATCTTGACCGTAGGCGATCACGGGCACGCCGTGGGTTTCCAGAACCTCCAGCGTTTTGGGCAGATCAAGAATGGCCTTGGCCCCGGCGGCAATCACCGTCACCGGGGTCTGCGCCAGTTCCAACAGATCGGCAGAGATGTCAAAGCTGCGCTCGGCCCCCCGGTGAACCCCGCCGATCCCCCCGGTTGCAAAGACCGATATCCTGGCCAAGGCGGCGCAGATCATGGTGGCGGCAACCGTTGTGGCCCCTGTTCGGCCAGACACAAGGCAGGCAGCAAGATCGGCGCGCGACAGTTTCATCACATCCCGCGCCTGTCCCAGTGCCAGCAGGTCCTCGGGCGACAGGCCCACGCAGATACGACCGTTCATCACCGCGATGGTGGCGGGGGTTGCGCCGGATTTGCGCACCTCATCCTCTACAAGACGGGCGGTCTCCACATTCTGCGGCCAGGGCATGCCGTGGGTGATGATGGTGGATTCCAGCGCCACGATTGCCCGCCCAGCGGCGCGCGCCTCGGCCACTTCGGGGGAAAATTGCAACGGCATGGTCATGTCAGGTTCCAACCTCTCCTGAAACATATGCTGCGGCGGCGGTCAGTGCGGCGTGCAGGGCCTGCTGCCGGGTGGCACCGCCGCGTTCGGCTACGATATGGGCGGCCATGAAAGTGTCGCCCGCACCGGTGACGCGCGCCACCAGAACGCGGGGCGGCTCCTCGGTCAGGACCGTGGCACCTTGGCGGCCATCCGCAGAAGGACGGCCCCCATCGGTGACCAGCACCCGCTGCGCGCCGCGGGCCAGAAGGGCGGTGGCAGCTTCGGCCGCGGTTTTGGCATCGGTCTGGGTCAACAGGCGCGCTTCCTCAAGGTTCACATAGAGCGTGGCATGGGGGTGTTTCAGCAGCGGTGCCAGGCGTTCTGCCTTGCCAGGTGAGGCCGGGGCGAGCCGCAGGTCAGCCTTGGCAAAGGCCGGGTGGTGGGCGATGTCAGCCAGCAGGCTTTCAGTCAGGTTGCCATCAAGGGCGATCATCCCGGACCAGGGCGCGTCGGCCGACCCAAGCCGGCCATCCATCAGAGGGCGCAGGATCTTGTCGCCGGCCGCCTCCAGCGAATGGGCGTCGGCTATGGCGGCGATCAGGCCATTGGCGCCTTCGATGGCCATGTAGCGGTCGGTGGGCAGGTCATCAGAGAGATAGGCATAATCGGTGATCAGCCCCATTCGGTTGCAGGCGGCGACCAGATCGGCCCCTTCGGCGTCGCGGCCGATAGCGGTCAGGATGGCGGGGGTCAGACTAAGGCGGGCCAGGGTCATGGCGATGTTCATCGCTACCCCGCCCGGCAGGCGGGTGATACGGCCCGGTACATCAGACCCCAGACGCAAGGAAAGATGGGAACGACCGATGATGTCCCACAGGACAGAACCGATGCACAGGATATCAGGTTTTGGTGCCATGATACCTTGCTGACAAGTCCCGGGGCGGTTGGCAAGGGTGGCATCTGGGGATTTCAGCGGTTGGATGCGGATTTCTGGCAGGATCACCCTTGTGTGAGGACACGCAAGGGTGAGTTGTGGGTGGCGGTGGGGTGGATCAGATTTGGGAAAACGTGGAGGAAAGCGATGATCAGGGTTGTGGTTCTATTACTGCTGGCGATGACGGGGATGGCGCAGGCCAAGACCGAGAAGGCCATCTTTGCCGGTGGGTGTTTCTGGTGCGTCGAATCTGACTTTGAGAAGGTGGATGGGGTTTCTTCGGTCGTGTCGGGCTATACCGGGGGCGAAACAGAGAATCCGACTTACCGCGATCATGAGGGGCATTATGAGGCGGTTGAGATCAGTTTTGATCCGGGCAAGGTCAGCTATGCCGATCTGGTGGCGAAGTTTCTGCGGTCGGTTGATGTGACTGATGCGGGGGGGCAGTTCTGTGACAGGGGGCCCGCTTACCGGACGGCGATTTTCGCGCTGGATGCCGGGCAAAGGGCGGCGGCGGAGGCTGAGGTTTCGCGGGCGGCGGCGGATTTGGGGCAGGCGGTGGTGACGCCGGTTCTGGACGCGGGGCGGTTCTGGGTGGCTGAGGATTATCATCAGGACTATTTCAAGGGCACCAATTATGTCCTGACCCGGGCCGGGCCGAAGATGCAAAAGAATGCCTATCTGTTCTACCGCGAGGGGTGTGGGCGGGATGCGCGGGTCAAGGAAATCTGGGGCGAGGCAGCGGCCTTTGCCCATTAGGGCGCGTGTCCACATGTGGACAATTTGCAAAATCAATATATATCAGTCCCTTAGACTTTTTCATTAACCAGGTGGAAAGGTTTCAGTCCCGCTGGTCAAAGCCAGACTGCAGGAAGAAGGGCAGGGCCTGA
>CAMDHB010000207.1 GCA_945897655.1 Pseudorhodobacter antarcticus | reverse complement strand
ACGCCTCCCACACCTTGATCTGAAACGGCGCGCCGCTCAGGACCAAGGGCGCTTCCTGCGACCCAAAGGCCGCTGTCACCCAAGGCCGCAGCCGTGTGGCATCTTCGACATACTGCGCCATTGGCCAGCGCCGTTGCAGGTCCTGCACCGCGCCCGCCTCGCCCATCTCGGCGGCAAAGCCCATGCCGCAGATGCCCCGGTCGGTACCCATCACGATCGCCGGGCCAAAGGGGCTGTCAAACCAGCCCCAATGAATGGTCAGCCCCGCCCCCCCCTTGGCATAATCGCCAGGTGACATCGCCTCCCATGTCAGGAAAAGGTCATGCAACCGGCCTGACCCCGACAGCCCCGCCTCATGCGCCGCATCCAGCACGGTAAAGCGGTCCGCGAGCAGGCTGCGCGCATGGCCCAGGGTCAGATATTGCTGATACTTCTTTGGGCTGACCCCCACCCATTGCGAAAAGATCCGCTGGAAATGGGCGGGCGACATGTTCATCCGCGCGGCCAGGGTATCCAGCGTCAGGGCGGGCCCTTCGGCATCAATCACCTCCAGCGCGCGGGCGATGACGGCGTAATGATAGGGTTCGGTCATGGCGGCCTCCTTCAGTCGACATTAGGGTCTGATGCCCCCTGATGCGACCCGAAACCTGCTTGTTTGGCGGGCCACGCTGGGGCATAGGGCGCATATGGCGCGGCAACTTGACTACCCCACGATGACGGCGATCTTTGCCCGGTTTCAGGCCCAGGAGCCGGAACCGAAGGGCGAGTTGCACCATGTCAACGCCTATACCCTGCTGGTGGCTGTCGCCCTGTCGGCACAGGCCACCGACGTTGGCGTGAACAAGGCCACCGCCGCATTGTTTGCCATAGCCGACACGCCCGCCAAGATGCTGGCCTTGGGCGAAGAGGGGCTGATCCAGCATATCAAGACCATTGGCCTCTATCGCAACAAGGCCAAGAACGTGATCCGCATGGCGGAACTGCTGGTCGAACATTTCGGCGGGCAGGTGCCATCCAGCCGTGCCGCGCTGCAATCCCTGCCCGGTGTCGGGCGCAAGACGGCGAATGTGGTGCTAAGCATGTGGTTTGGCCACCCCGCGCAGGCCGTGGACACCCATATCTTCCGCGTCGGCAACCGCACCGGCATTTGCCCCGGCCGTGACGTGGAAACCGTCGAACGCGCAATCGAGGATCACGTTCCGGTTCAGTTTCAGTTTCATGCCCACCACTGGCTGATCCTGCATGGCCGCTATATCTGCACCGCGCGCAAACCGCGCTGCGGCGACTGCCCCATTTCTGAATTCTGCGCATATGAGGAAAAAACCCAATGAAAACTTATCAGGTCGTCGGCATTGGCAATGCTATTGTGGACGTCTTTTCACCCGCTGATGACAGCTTTCTGGAGCTGATGGGCATTGAAAAGGGCATCATGCAACTGGTCGAGAAAGAGCGTGGCGAGCTTTTATATGGCGCCATGAAGGACCGGGTTCAGGCACCGGGCGGATCGGTGGCCAACACGCTGGCGGGGCTTGGCAATCTGGGGCTGACCACGGGGTTCATCGGGCGGGTGCATGATGATGCGCTGGGACGCTTTTATGCCAGCACGATGGCCGAACAGGGCACTGATTTCGTCAACCCGCCGGTCGCGGGCGGTGATCTGCCCACCTCACGCTCGATGATCTTTGTGGCGCCGGATGGCGAGCGGTCGATGAACACCTATCTTGGCATCTCCTCGGACCTCGGGCCGCAGGATGTGGCCGATGATGTGGCGGGTCGGGCGGAACTGCTGTTTCTGGAGGGGTATCTGTATGACAAGCCCGCCGGAAAGCAGGCGTTTGAACGGGCGGCCAAGCTCTGTCAGCAGGGCGGCGGCAAGGCGGGCATTGCGCTGTCAGACCCCTTCTGCGTGGAACGGCACCGCGACGATTTCCGCCGTCTGGTCAAGGATCTGGATTTCGTGATCGGGAATGAGCATGAGTGGTGTTCGCTGTATCAGACCGACCTGTCCGCAGCACTGGAACAGGCTGCCGCCGATTCTGGCCTGATTGCCTGCACGCGGTCAGGCCATGACGTGATCGTGGTGCGCGGGGCCGAACAGGCCGTCGTGCCAGTGCGGCGCGTCGTGCCGGTTGATGCCACCGGGGCGGGTGACCAGTTTGCGGCAGGGTTCCTCTACGGCATCGCAACCGGCCAATCGCTGGCCATCTGCGGGCGGATGGGCTGTGTGGCGGCCGCTGAGGTGATCAGCCACTACGGCGCGCGGCCGGAAACTGACCTGAAGGCGCTGTTCCGCAAAGAGGGCCTTATTTAGGCTGACCCAGTGACAAGGTATGCTCGCGCAGCCAAGCCAGAAAGCCGCGCGGGTTGCTGGGCCATTTGTCCAGTTCCGAGGCCGGAATCGGCTCGCCGATAAAGGGACGCTGCGGTTTGAACAGGGCGCGCTTGATTTCATACAGCAGCAAACCCTGCCGCGGCGTATCGCCCAGCTTGTTGGCAATCTGAAACGCCCGCGAGTTTTGCCCGGTGAACCGGATCGGCAGAATCGTCGCCCCCGAGGCGCGGATGATCTTGTGGGTGAAAACGTTCCACTCCGCCTCGACCGCCGGGCCGAACCAGGTTTCGGACATCGCGACCTTGCCCGCCGGGAACAGAATCACCAGCCCCTTGTTCCGCAGATGCGCCATCGTCTTGTCGCGCATCTCGAGCCCCAGTTCGCGGGCGTTCTCCTCATGCGGAAAGGGCACCGGGATCATGAATTCTTCGATCTCGGGGATGCCGGACAACAGGCTGCGGGTCAGGATGCGGAAATCGGGGCGCACGCGGCTGACCATTTCGGCCATGATCATGCCGTCCACCAAGCCATGCGGATGGTTGGCCACCATGACCACCGGCCCGGTCTTGGGGATGCGGGCAATCTCCTCTTCCGGCGTGTCGATGCGGATGCCCATATGGCGGATCGCCTTGGACCAAAAGGTCACACCCACCGGCGCGCCCGACCGCTCAAAGCTGCGGATCATGCTCAGCAGTTTCAGTTTGGCCGTTATCCATTCAATCGCGCGAATCGATCCGGCCTTGAATGGGTTCGTGAAGGTGCCGGCATAGGACAGCCTGCGCATGTCATAGCGCTGCTCGGTAGCCCGCAAGGGAACCGCCTGGGGTGCCATCGGGCCGGTCTTTTGCATCTCGGTCACGGCGCGTCAGCCTTCCTTATCAACCAGCCTGACCAGAAAATGGCCTTAGCGGTCTTCGCCAAATCGGTTCGCCACAAGCGCCGTCAGGGCAACGCCCAATTCTGCCGCCTGCGGTCCGCCGGTTTCCACCTCAATAGTGGTTCCGCGAGAGGCTGCCAACATCAAAAGCCCCATGATACTGTCGCCAGACACCGTCATGCCGTCTCGTGTGACCTGTGCCGTTGCGTCAAACTCTTCCACCACCTCGACGAACTTGGCGCTGGCGCGGGCATGCAGGCCCTTTTCGTTGACGATGGGCAGGGTGAGTGTGGTCATGTTTCCCTTAAACCCCGCCGCCAAGGTCGACGCTGTTGATATATTTGCGCCCGGCTTCCAAGGCCGCGGTCACGGCATCCTGCACGGCCAGGCCCCGTGATTTCGTCAGTTTGATCAGCATGGGCAGATTGGCGCCGTAGATGATTCGCCGTCCCGGCCCCCCGGCACAGGCCAGCAAGGACAGGTTCGAGGGCGAGCCACCAAACATATCTGTCACAACCACAACGCCGCCACCATGATCCACGTTATTGGCAGCCGCGCAAATCTCGGCTTGTTTCTTGCCACGGTCGCAATCATCCTCGATCGCGATCGCCTGCATGTTCGGCTGCGGGCCGACAACATGTTCGACCGCGGACATGTATTCCCGCGCCAACCCACCATGAGCGACAATCACGATCCCGATCACGCGCGCACTACCCCGTTACCGTCCGTGCCCAATGGGGCCACCCTGCGTTCCAGTTCACGATGCCGTTTTGACACCTGCCAGCCCGCTTCCGCAAGGACCTGTGCCAACTTTTCTGCAACTGCAACAGACCTGTGTTGCCCTCCGGTACACCCAAAGCCAATGGCCAGATGCGCCTTGCCCTCATCCAGTTGCGCCGGCAGCAGCATCAGCACCAGTTCCTGCAACTTCTGGAAGAACGGCGCAAAGCGGGGGTCGGCCTCGATATGCGCTGCGACCGACGAATCACGCCCGTCACGGTCCCGCAGCGCCGGGTCCCAATAGGGGTTTGTCAGGAAACGGCAGTCAAACACCATGTCCAATCCGCGTGGCAGCCCGCGTTTGTAGCTGAAACTTTGCACTGATATTGACAGACGCCGGTCCTCGCCCGGGTCGAACCACTGGCCGATTTCGGCCTTGAGCTCATGCGGTGACATCTCGGAAGTGTCGATCAGATGGTCGGCGCGCACCCGGATCGGGGCCAACAGGTCAATTTCTCGCTCAATCCCCTCGGCCGGGGTGGCGGCTTCGGTCACGGGATGGCGGCGGCGGGTCTGGCTGTAGCGGCTGATCAGCACGGCAGGCGCGCAGTCCAGGTACAGCACATCCAGCGTCACACGCGGGTCGCGAGTCAGCCGGTCAATCAACGCGATAACGCCATTGGCGTTGAAATCGCGGTTGCGCACGTCCAGACCCAGCGCGATGGGCCGGCCCAAGGGCGGCCCTTCGATCAGCCGGGGGATCAGGCTCAGGGGCAGGTTGTCGATGACCTCGTATCCCAGATCCTCCAACGCGTGAAAGGCCGTTGACCGGCCCGCGCCGGACGGGCCGGTGATCAGGATAAGGCGGTGTTCTTGGCTTTCGGTCAAATCTTGCATCGTGGATCAAGCCTGTCTCGCGCCCATCAAATAGCGCAGAACTGAGGAGGTCAAATGGGGATTGCCCTGCCCCAGCACAAGATCAATCAGTTGGCCAAGCAAAGCTCTTTTGCGCAAGGGCGGCAGCCGGTCAGGTTCGGGTTGCGCCAGATCGACAACCAGCGCGATTTCGGCCTCCTCCAGCGGGGGTGCGGTCAGGATGCCCACGCCACGCGCCTCGATCAGCCCGCGCAAGGGTGGGGGGCAGCGGGCGATCACACGGGTGCCGTGCAGGGTCAGTTCGGTCTGATCATCGGCCACCAGTTCGGCCCCCAGCGCCATCAGATCCAAGCCTAGTGCCGATTTGCCCGCGCCCGAGGGGCCCGTGATCAGCACGCCCCGGCCTGACACCGCAACGCAGGTGGCGTGCATCAGGACAGCGAGACCTGGACTTGGCGGTGTCACACCGGCAGGCCAACCACGAACCGCGCGCCCAAAGGTTCCGACGTGACGTCGGCCTGGGTCGGGCGGATGTTTTCGGCCCAGACAACGCCGCCATGCGCCTCGACGATCTGTTTGGAAATCGCTAGGCCCAGGCCGGAATGGTTGCCGAAATCGCCCTGCGGACGTTCGGAATAGAACCGCTTGAACACCTTGGTCAGCGCTGATTCCGGTATGCCCGGGCCGGTATCCTCGACCACGATCAGCACGCGGTTTTCGCGTTTGCGCGCCCAGACCCGCACCGCATCGCCCTTGTCGCAGAACGATATGGCATTGGTGATCAGGTTGACAAAGACCTGCGCCAGACGCGCCTCCAACCCGTTGATGCGGATGGGGTCGGTCGGGAAATCGGTGATGAACTCGACCCCCTTCTCATTCGCCTGCTTGCCCAGATATTCGCACAGGTTGGACAGGGTCTTGATCAGGTTGAACTGTTCTTCTTCTTCCTTGACCAACTCGCTGTCCAGCCGCGAGGCGTTCGAGATGTCGCTGACCAGCCGGTCCAGCCGCCGCACATCATGTTCGATCACATCCAGCAGCTTTTCGCGGTGCTCTTCCTTCTTCACAAAGCGCAAACTGCCCACGGCAGAGCGGAGCGAGGCAAGCGGGTTCTTGATTTCATGGCTGACGTCCGCCGCGAATTGTTCGTTGGCGTCAATCCGGTCATAAAGCGCGGTCACCATGCCCCGCATCGCCACCGACAGGCGGCCAATCTCATCAGGCCGCGCCGTCAGGTCGGGAATGCGCACGCGGCCCGCATTGCGCGCTTGCCCATCCCGGTCACCGCCGATTTCGGCGGCGGCGGCAAGGTCGGACAAGGGGTTCGCGATGGTCGAAGCCAGAACCAGCGACAGGCCGATCGACACCAGCAGGGCAATCACGAACATCTGCAGGATCTGTTCGCGTTCATAACGCACCAACCGGTCAATCTCGCCCTCGGCCGAGGTGACGGCGACCACGCCTTGCACCACGCCATTGTGCACGATGGGTGTGGCGACCGAGAACGAGGTCCCACCCTCGGGCCCTTGCCCGGTGTTGGCCTTCGTCTCACCATTGCGGGCATCGGCGAACAGCTTTTGCGCGACGTCAAAACTGCTGACCTTGGCCTTGTCAGCCGATCCGCCGTTCAACAGGCCCGAAATCCCATCCCAGATCATGTTCAGAAAATCGGTGATGATGGTTGACCGCTG
>CAMDHB010000206.1 GCA_945897655.1 Pseudorhodobacter antarcticus | reverse complement strand
CGGCGGAGAGAGCCGTGACCGACACCCCCGAACCCCTTGAACGCAGCCTCTTCGAAGCCCCCCCGATGGCAGACCAGGAACGCATGGTCGAAGCCGTGCTCTTTGCCTCCGCCGAACCCGTGACACTCGCCGAACTGATCCTGCGCCTGCCCGAAGGTTGCGATCCGGCCGAGGCTTTGGTGACCCTGCGCCGCCGCTATGACGGACGCGGCGTCAACATCGTCAAGGTCGGCAACGCCTATGCCTTCCGCACCGCCCCGGACCTTGGCCACCTGATGCACAAAGAATCGGTCGAGACGCGCAAACTCTCCCGCGCCGCCATCGAAACCCTGGCCATCATCGCCTATCACCAACCCGTCACTCGGGCCGAGATCGAGGAGATCCGCGGCGTCGCCGTATCGCGCGGCACGGTGGACCAATTGATCGAACTTGACTGGATTCGCTTTGGCCGTCGTCGTATGACTCCAGGGCGTCCGGTGACCTTTGTGGTCACCGATCACTTCCTTGACCATTTCGGGCTGGAAACCACCCGCGACCTGCCTGGGCTGAAAGAATTGCGCGCCGCCGGCCTTTTGGACAGTCGCCCCTTGCCCGGCGGCGACGCGACCCCAAATGATGAAGACGACCTTTCCGACCAAACCGAACTTTTTGAGGATTGAATGATGGACCGAGTCATCCAGATGATCTTGAACGTCGTCTTGCGCCAATTGATCAGCCGCGGCGTCAAGACAGGCATGAACTACGCCACCCGCAACAGCACCGCGGACGAGGCGACCCCCGCCAATCGCCATCAATCGCAAGAGGCCAAGGCAATGGCCAAACGCGCGCGTCAGGCGGCCAATCTGGCCCGGCGTCTGGGTCGCTGAACGCGGTCAGCCCAGCTTGAACTGCTTGGCCAGCTTCAAGCCCTGACCCTGATAGTTCGACGCGATGCCCACGCCATACAGCGTCTCCGGGCGCTCCGACATGCGTTCGTAAACCAGCCGCCCGACGATCTGGCCATGCTCCAGCACGAACGGTGCCTCATGGCAGCGCACCTCCAGCACCCCGCGTGACCCGGCCCCTCCTGCGGCGGCATAGCCAAAGCCGGGGTCGAAAAACCCCGCATAATGTACCCGGAATTCGCCGACCATCGCCAGATAGGGCGCCATTTCGGCGGCATAATCGGGCGGTATCGTCACCGCCTCGCGGCTGACAAGGATATAAAACGCGCCGGGGTCCAGAATGATCCGCGCATCCCGTGCCCGCACCTCCTCCCAGAAATCGCGGGCCGGATAGTGGCCGATCCGGTCCAGATCAATCACTCCGGTGTGCGGCTTGGCCCTGTAGCCCAGCAAATCCCCCTCGGCGGGCCGCAAGTCCACCGAAAATCCCAAACCCTCGGAGATCACAGCCGTGCCCGAAACCAAAGGCTCCCGCGCATTCAGGTCAACCAGTTCGGCATCTGACAACACGGCATGACCCGACCGAAACCGGATCTGGTTCAACCTTTGCCCCGCCCGCACCAGCACCGAAAACGACCTCGGGCACACCTCGGCATACAAAGGCCCCGAATACCCCTCAGGGATTCGGTCAAACTCGGTCCCGCCATCGGTGATCGTCCGCGTCAGCAGATCCAGCCGCCCGGTCGAGGATTTCGCATTCGCAACCGCTGTAAGCCCTGCAGGCAGCGCCAACCGCTCCATCAACGGCACCAGATAGACGCAACCCTTTTCCAACACAGCCCCGTCTGTCAGATCGACCCGGTGCATGGTGAACTCTTCCAGCCGCTCGGCCACTGTCCGGCCCGCCCCTGTCAGGAACGACGCGCGCACCCGGTAGGCGACCGTGCCCAGCCGCAAATCCAGGCTAGCCGGCTGCACCTGTTCCGGCTGCACCCGAATGTCGGAGGCAATAGCACCCGCTGCAATCATCGCCCTGATTGCCTGGCCCGGCAGAACACCTGTCATCATCCCACCCCTTGAAAACGAAACCGCCCGCACGGCGAAAACCATGCGGGCGGTTTTGTATTGGTCGGGCCGGAGAGATTTGAACTCTCGACCTCCCGCCCCCCAGACGGACGCGCTAACCAGGCTGCGCTACGGCCCGACGAATGGCCGGATACATAACGATATTCCACGCAGGGACAAGGGCAGAAGTGCATCTGATAACGCCTAACGTCGCAGGCGCAGGGCTTCGGCGATCTGGGCGTGCAAGAGGCCAAGCCGGCTGTGCAATTCCATCAGCTTTTCCGCGTTTTCCGGGGCGATCGGATGCCGCAAGGCCCGCAGCCGCGCAGCAACGCCCGACAGCTTGACCGGCATGTCCACCGGGGCAAGATCCATGAAGGGCATCTCATCCACCGGCTCATGCGGGGCTTCGAACAGAGAATCCGAAAACAAATCATCTGGAAACAGCGAGGAAGCGTCCTCCAGCGCCAGTTCGGGCTGATCCTCCACCCAGATATGGCCCGCCTCGGGCACATCCTCGACTGCCTTTACCGGCACCGGTCGCGGTCGGACTGGCATGGCCTTTGGTGAGTCAGGGCTCGCCTTCTGATCTGGCACGGCGCGCAGGGGCACAATCTCGGCCCCCTCAGGCAAGGGCGCAGTCGGCTGACGCACAGGCTGTTCCAGCGCAAAGACCTGCGCCGTGCCCTCCTCAGGCCCTTCCGTCATCACGTCCGGCTCGATCCCGTCAAACGCCAGGTCATCGGCATCCAGGTCAAAGGCAACCGCATCGCCGCCTTCCGCCATTGCCGCCACATGGCGCACACCCTGCTCACGCAAGATCTTTTGCACGCCCCGTATCGTCATGCCCTCATCGTGCAGCAAATGCCGGATGCCGCCCAGCAGCGCCACATCGGCAGGCCGGTAATACCGCCGACCCCCCGCGCGCTTGACCGGCTTTATCTGCGGAAACCGGCTTTCCCAGAACCGCAGCACATGTGCCGGCGTCTCCAGCTGTTCAGCCACTTCAGAGATGGTGCGGAAGGCATCAGGCGACTTGTCCATCCGCGTTTAAACCTCTTACTTCTTTTTCCCCGCCGCCACGCGATCCTTCATCAGATGCGACGGACGAAAGGTCAAAACGCGGCGCGGGCTGATCGGAACCTCATCACCGGTCTTTGGGTTGCGGCCGACACGAGCCGTCTTGGACCGCAGCGAAAACGTGCCAAAGGACGATATCTTTACAGTCTCGCCCGCAGCCAGCGCGTCCGAGACATGCTGCAAGACGCTTTCTACCAGCGTCGCCGATTCGTTGCGCGAAAGCCCGACCTCACGAAATACCGATTCGCTCAGGTCCATGCGCGTCAGTGTCTTCTCACTCATCGTTTTCCCCCGCGTTTTGGCAAACATGCGCGGGATCAAATTGCGAGTCAATAACAGGGGCTTGGAAAGCGTTCTTTCCACCGTTTCTACGCTGGATTCCGTAGGTCGGGGTTCACCCCGACTCTGTTACCAGCGCAGGACGACCGAGCCCCAGGCCAATCCGCCGCCAATCGCCTCGGTCACCAGCAGATCGCCCTGCTTGATCTGGCCCCGCGCCTTGCCCACCGACAGCGCCAATGGAATCGATGCGGCCGAAGTGTTGCCATGGTCTTGCACCGTCACCACAACCCGGTCCATTGCCACCTGCATGCGTTTCGCGGTTGCCTCGATGATCCGGATATTGGCCTGATGCGGCACGATCCAGTCCACATCATCCGCCGTCAGCCCAGCCTTGTCCAAGGCGGTATGTGCTGTTTCGGCCAGCTTTTCGACGGCATGGCGAAACACCTCCCGCCCCTCCATCCGCAAGTGGCCCGTGGTGCCCGTGGACACACCGCCATCGACGAACAACAGGTCCTTGAACTGCCCGTCGCTGTGCAGATCGGTCGCAAGGATCCCCCGGTCGTCTGCTGTGCCCGCCTGCACCACACCCTCCAGCACCAGCGCCCCCGCACCATCGCCAAACAGCACACAGGTGATGCGGTCGGTCCAGTCCATCAGCTTTGAGAATGTCTCGGCCCCGATGACCAGCACACGCCGGGCCGACCCTGCCAGGATCAGCGAATTGGCCACCGTCAGGGCATAGACAAACCCCGCACATACCGCCTGCAGATCAAAGGCGAAGCCGCTTGTCATGCCCAACTTGGCCTGCACCATCGTCGCGGCAGACGGAAAGGTCAGATCGGCGGTTGATGTTGCCAGAACGATCACGTCAATATCTGCAGGCACCAGTCCTGCATCGGCCAAGGCCGCCTGAGCCGCGCGAGTGGCCAGATCGGATGTCGTCTGCCCCTCGGCCGCTAAATGCCGCCGTTCGATGCCAGACCGGCTGCGAATCCACTCATCCGACGTGTCAACCAATGCACTCAGTTCGGCATTCGGGACAACACGGTCAGGCAGATAATGCCCAACGCCCCTGACTACGGCGCGCAATGTCATTCCGGCTGTCCTGCCCCTGTTCCCGACATGTCGGGCTCCACCCCTGCGGTACTTTGCCCCGCCCCTTGGGCAGATGCAACCCGCGCTGCAAGCCGCGCGCGAAAGCCCGATTTCGCAAGCTGGTGCGCCATCGCAACGGCGGATGCGACCCCCGTCGCATCGGCTGAACCGTGCGACTTCACGACGATCCCGTTCAACCCCAAAAACACCCCGCCGTTGGATCGGCGCGGGTCCATCCGCCGCCGCAACCGGTTCAGCGACGTCAGGGCCAACACCGCCGCGATGCGCGACCACAGCGTGGCGTTGAACGCCTCACGCAAAAACGCACCAATCAGCCGCGCCGTGCCCTCAGCCGTCTTCAGCGCGATATTGCCCGTGAAACCGTCCGTTACAATCACATCGACCCGGTCAGACGGCAGGTCCACCCCTTCGACATAGCCCACAAACTCGTAATCGCCGGCCACGGCCGCTTGCTCGATCAGATCAAAGCCCTGTTTCAGTTCGGCGCTGCCCTTGTGCTCTTCGGTGCCGACATTCAGCAGCCCGACGCGGGGCCGCTGCAACCCCATGCCATTGCGGGCATAAGATGCCCCCATCAGCGCATATTGCAGCAAATCGCCCGCATCCGCCTTGATGTCTGCACCCGCGTCCAACATCAGGTTAAATCCACCAAGGTTGCGTGACGGCCAAAGACAAGCGATCGCGGGACGGTTGATGCCCGGCAATTTGCGCAACCGGATCATCGCCACGGCCATCAGCGCACCCGTGTTGCCGCAACTGACCGCAACCGAGGCTTCACCCTCCCGCACCGAATCAATCGCTGACCACATCGACGTGCCCGCCCCGTGCCGCATGACCTGAGACGGCTTGTCCGCCATCGTCACGATTCGCGGGGCATGCCGCACCACCACCCGACTGGCCAGTTCGGACTGTACGGCCAAAAGTTTGGCCAACTCACCCTCGTCGCCGTGCAGTATGAAATTGGTGTCAGGCATCGCTGCAATCGACATGGCAAGACCGGCAACCACGGCTGCCGGTCCACGGTCGCCGCCCATGGCGTCAACCGAAATCACAAGTTTGGCGGCTCCGTCAGTGGTGGGGCTAAGGGCTGTGGACCCAAGGCGCGCGCTTGCCATCTGACAGGATGCCGGACAGGCGGCTTACGCCGCGTCCTCGTCAAGATCAGATGCCTTGACCGATGCCACAACTTCGCGGGCATCGTAGTGACCGCAAGAAGCGCACACATGGTGCGGACGCTTCAACTCGCCGCAGTTCGGGCATTCGCCCGGATTTGCAGCCACAAGTGCATCGTGCGAGCGACGCATGCCGGTACGGGAAGAGGTCGTTTTTGTCTGAGGGACAGCCATGTCTCACCTAGTGTTGTGGGGACATGCCCCTGATATGTTTGACTTAATTTCAGGTTCAGCGCTGACTGGCGCACCCCGGATCAAGCCTGCGAATGAAGCGCGGAACATAGTCGTATTTCTGCCCGGCGCAAGCCCCTTTCTGCACCCTGCAAAGGTCAGCTTTCCCCACCGGTCTTGCCCGCCTTGTCGATCAGTTTTGCAAGGCCGGCAAAGGGTTTCAGGTCGGCATCGCGCAGCGGTTCCACATCGGGCGGTGCCACCACCAACTCGCCCAACTCCACCCCGATCGCGCGCGGATACAAGGGCAGTGCCAGCGCCAGCGCCTCGATTGCCACCTCTGCGGCATCAATCACCTCGCCCAGGGCCTCGACCGAGTCGTCCTCCGGGATTTCGACCTCTTCGCCCTTTGGCACCTCGAAGTCGGCCAGATACTGGCGCAAGACCGTCTCGTCGATCCGGGTGCGTACCGGCTCCAGCGTCACCGAACAGGGCTGAATGGCAAGTGCCGTAAGCTTGCCCGTCAGCACCATGTCGCGTTTGCCACTGGGCCGGATATCCCCATCGAACACCATCTGCGGCAGGTCAATCAGGTCAAGTGCTGCGGCAATCGCCTTGCGGGCCGCGGCGTCTGGGGCAAACTTGAAATGGGTCGCACTGCGTCCGGCGATGGACACGACGCGAAACGGCAGGCTGGGCAGGTTGGATGCGCGGTCGCTGGTCATGGTGACTTTCCTTGATCGGGCCTTACGCGGGCTTTGAACCGCCGTTGACCAA
>CAMDHB010000205.1 GCA_945897655.1 Pseudorhodobacter antarcticus | reverse complement strand
CCGCTACGATTTCTTCGAAGAAATCGTTTACGCCACGCGGCGGATCGGTTCGCGGTTGCAGAAGATTACGAACTGACCGGCATTTTCCACGACGGCAAATCCTCGGCGGCGCATGTCAGCGAGGAACGGTTCGCGCCCGACATAGCGTTCGACATCACGGCATTTGCGACGAATCACAGCACCTTCGCGTGCCGCTTGCGACGAAAAAAGATTGGCGATCCAGGTTTCGCCATCAAGGAATGCGGGTTGGATTGTCATGCAGCACCTCTGGCCGTAGTTTGCCCAAATCCGGTTAACGCGCAGTTAATCCGCGCTGCCAGTGCCCTCACGCTGCGCGCCGTCCAGATCGCGGGCCGCCTTGTCGGCGCGGGCTTTCTCAAGCGCTTTCAACGCCTTGGAGCGCCCACTTTTGGCAGCCGCCTCGATCCCTTGGGCGCGGGCGGCTTCGCGGTCTTTCTGTTTGCGCACCTGGCGCAGGTTGACGATTTCCGCCACGGATTACCCCTTGGGACCGATCATATCCTCGGGCCGGACCACGCGGTCAAAGGTTTCCCCATCGACATAGCCCAGCGCGATCGCTTCTTGCCTTAGGGTTGTGCCATTTTTGTGAGCGGTTTTGGCCACTTTGGTGGCGGCGTCATAGCCGATGGTGGGGGCCAAGGCGGTCACCAGCATCAGGCTTTCGTTCATCAGTTTGGCGATGCGGTCGCGATTCGCCGTGGTGCCCACGACCATGTTGTCGGTGAAGGAGCCTGCGGCATCGCCCAGAAGTTGCATGGATTGCAGCACGTTATAGGACATGACCGGGTTGAAGACGTTCAGTTCGAAATGGCCTTGCGAGCCCGCAAAGCCGACAGCCGCGTCATTGCCCATGACTTGAGCGCAGACCATCGTCAGCGCCTCGGCTTGGGTTGGGTTCACCTTGCCGGGCATGATGGAGGAGCCGGGTTCGTTTTCGGGCAATGACAATTCGCCCAGGCCCGATCGGGGGCCGGAGCCCAGAAAGCGCATGTCATTGGCGATTTTGAACAGGGATACGGCGACGGTTTTCAGGGCACCGGAAAACATCACCATCGCATCATGGGCGGCCAGGGCTTCGAATTTGTTGGGCGCTGTCACGAAGGGCAGGCCGGTGATTTGGGCTATGCGGGCGGCCACGCGTTTGTCCCAGCCGACACGGGTGTTCAGGCCGGTGCCGACTGCGGTGCCGCCTTGGGCAAGTTCGTAAATCTCGGGCAAGATCTTGTTCACCCGCATGATGCCTTGGGCCACCTGATGGGCATAGCCGCCGAATTCCTGACCCAAGGTCAGAGGGGTGGCGTCTTGCGTATGGGTGCGGCCGATCTTGATGATATCCTTGAACTCTTCGGATTTCGCGACCAGCGCCAGATGGAGTTTTTCCAGACCCGGCAGCAGCACGTCGCGGGCCATCATGCCGATGGCGACATGCATGGCTGTCGGGAAGGTGTCGTTGGAGGACTGCCCCATATTCACGTGATCATTGGGGTGGATCGGCTTTTTGGAGCCCATCACCCCGCCCAGCATTTCGATGCCGCGGTTGGATATGACCTCATTGGCATTCATATTCGACTGCGTGCCCGACCCGGTTTGCCACACGACCAGCGGGAAATTGTCGTCGAATTTGCCGTCAATCACCTCTTGTGCCGCCGTCGCGATGGTCTGGCCCAAGGTGGCATCGATATCGCCCTGATCGATGTTGACCAAGGCGCAGGCCTTCTTGATCACGCCCAAGGCGCGGATGATGGCTACGGGCTGCTTTTCCCAGCCAATCGGGAAGTTCTGGATGGAACGCTGGGTCTGGGCGCCCCAATATTTATCGGAGGGCACTTCGAGCGGGCCAAAGCTGTCGGTTTCGGTGCGAGTCGCGGACATGGGCAGCCTCCATCACAGGGTTGCGGCGTGATAGCGCCCTATGGCCAAGATTTCAATCGGTATGCGACGGTATACGTTCCTAGCGGCGGCTGAAGCGGTGGACGCGGGCCGGTGGCAGATTGAACAGCACATAGGCCGTTTGTTCCACCTTGAGGCCCAGCTTTTCCATCTGTTCGGGCGTCACCTGCGGTTTGGAGCCATAGGTGAACTGGACATAGATGCCATCGGGGGCCAGCACATCAAAGGCGGCGCGGACGATCGCTTCGCGCACCTCCAGCGGCATGGACATCAGGGGCAGGCCCGAAATCACGGCCGAGATCCCGGGTTCGACATGGGCGGCGGCGGTTTGGGCGCCTTTGTTGTGGACAGTGACACCGGGAAAGCTGCTTTTGAGGTGGTCCACAAAGTCGGGGTTGTATTCGAACAGGGTCAGGTTTTGCGGCTTGACCCCGGCTTCCAGAATGGCGCGGGTCAGCACGCCTGTGCCGGGGCCGAATTCGACAACGCGGCCTGTGGAAGGGCCAAGATCAGCCGTCATGGCGCGGGCCAGAAAGCGCGATGAGGGCGCGATGGCCGAAATCTGTTTGGGCCGGCTGATCAGCTGGCGCAGGAATAGCAGCGTATCGGTCATTTGAAGCGCCTATTGTTTGCGGAATCGGTCCAGCCGAACGATTTGCGCGTCTTGCTGCGGCGGAGGGTCGTCTTCGGGGTCGTCCTCGCCCTCGTCTTCTTCTTCGTGCGTTTCAAAACGCAGGCCAAATTCAACCGAAGGGTCAACAAAGGTGCGCAAGGCGTCAAAGGGGATCACCATCGGTTCGGGATTGTCGCCGAAATTCAAGGTGATGGTGAAGCCTTCGTCGCTGACGGTCAGGTTTTCGAACCAGTGCTGGATGACAATCGTCATCTCGCCCGGGTAGCGGGCACGGAGCCACGATGCAAGTTCGACGCCTTTGACCGTGGTGTCGAAGGTGATGAAGAAGTGATGCGCCCCGGGCAGACCATGGGCCGCGACATCGCGCAGCACCGACTGGATCAGGCCGCGCATCGCACGGTGCATGAGGTTCCCGTAATCAATCGACCGCGCCATGCCTGCTCCTGTCCTGCGTGCGTCCAACATAGGCGATTTGGGGATGAAGGGAAGGGGCGGCGTCACAGCAATGATGCAGCGGCCGATGCGATTGCTGCAAGCGCGAGAACAAGCAGCAGGGATTGGTGCAGGCGCAGCAGAAGATAGGCCGATGCGAGGGCGATGAGGCCGGGGATGGCGTTGAAGGATGAGGGGTCGGGCAGAATCATGTGGAAGGGGAAGCTGTCGATCCGGGTGACGGTTGCGAAAAAGACATGGGCGGCGAACCAGATCGACAGGTTGGCGATGACGCCGACAACCGCTGCGGTGATGGCGCGCAGGGCGCCTGACAGACGGGGGGCGGCGGTCAGGCGGGCAATCCAGGGGGCGCCGGCGAAGATCCACAGAAAGCAGGGCGCAAAGGTCATCCACAGCGCGATGGCGGCACCTAACAAGCCGCCTGCAAGCCCGTGCTTTTGGTAAGCCGCGACATAGCCCACGAATTCGGTCACCAGGATCAGCGGGCCTGGCGTGGTTTCGGCAAGGCCCAAGCCGTCCATCATCTGGCGGACGGTCAGCCAGCCCATTTCGGCCACAACGGTCTGGCTCATCCAGGCCAGAACGGCATAGGCGCCGCCAAAGGTCAGCACAGCCAATTTCGAAAAATAGAGCCCCATGTCGGCATATATGCCCGGATGGTGGGTGACCAGCACGGCCAAAGGCACCAGCCAGATGGCACCCCAGACCAGCACGGCCTTGGCGGTTTGGGCATAGGGGCGGGGGGTGTTCAGGGGTTCGGCAGCGGTTCTGGTGGTGAGGTAGCCATAGGCGGCGGCTGCAAGGATCAGAACCGGGAAGGGGACGCCGAAAAAGAACAGGGCGACAAAGCCAAGGGCGGCGATGGCCCAGTATTCGCGGGTTTTCAGGGCGCGCTTGGCGACACGCAGCAGCGCCTCGATCACCACGGCGACGACGGCGGCCTGAACACCCACGAACAGGGCGGCGACAAGGGGAACCTGGCCGAAGGCGGCGTAGATCATGCTGAGCGCCAGCACGACGGCAGCACCGGGTAGTACGAACAGAAGGCCCGCAATCAGGCCACCCAGCGTGCTATGCAGCCGCCAGCCGATCCAGGTGGCAAGTTGCATCGCCTCGGGTCCCGGCAGCAGCATGCAAAAGGACAGGGCCGACAGGTAATCCTTTTCGCTGACCCATTTGCGGTCATCGACGATGTCGCGGTGCATCATGGCGATCTGGGCGGCGGGGCCGCCGAAGGACAGGATGCCGATGCGGGCAAAGGCGCGGGTAAGGTCCATCAGGCTGGGGGTCATGGGGTGCGCCCTTCGGGCCAATCGTGGGTTTCGTCATGGCCGTCGCGGGCCCAGCGGTAAAGCGCGTCATAGAGCGTCATCCCAACCTCAAGCTGTTGCAGATCGTCGCGGTATTGCCGGGACAGGCCGACCGAGAGCGCCAGAAGGCCGGCGGCCTGGGGCGAAAGGTCATGCCGGTCGGTATCGGCGGCGCGGATGACGGTGGACAGGCGGTCCAGCGCCTCGGTCCGCAGGGCCCAATGGTCCAGCATCGTGTCAAAGGTGCAGCGGTCAGCGCGGTGGCTGAAGAAAGTATCGGCAATGTCAAAGGGGATGGCATCGAAACGGTCGGCTACGGCCTGCACCTCGGTCGGGGCGACATAGAGAAAGCGGGCGGCGGGGTCGACAAAGCGGCGGATCAGCCAAGGGCAGGCGATGCGGTCGATCTTTGGGCGGTGGCGGGTGACCCAAAGGGACCCTGTGGGCCGGTTCGCGATGGGGGTTATCGGCAGGCCGGCCTCCGCCCAGGCCACAGCGCCGCCTTCGAGAACCTCGGCCGCAATACCGCTGGTGCGCAGGAGGGCTGCAACACCTTCGGAGAGTTTGCGCCCTTTGGCACAGACCACGACGACCCGCCCGGCAAGGCCTGTCGGGGCAGGGTTGAACTGGTCATGCGCCCGGGGAATGCTGCAGGGGATCAGACGGGGGTCGCGGGCCATATCCTCGGGGATGCGGACATCGAAGAGGGTGGGGGCATCAGGCGTGCCCATCAGGCGCATCAGTTGGGCGGGTGTGATCTGGTTCGGCTGGGGCATCGGCGCACCTTTCGGCAACGGGGATGCGACGCTTTGGCCGAAGCCTCGCGGGGTGGGCGCGGGACCCCGTGTGGGTTTGGTAGGGCCAGCCGGATCAGGGGTCAAGGGGGCGGTGCGAACTTGCCAAACGGGTTCGATCCGATCCGTTGACCTTTGATCCGGTTGGAATGCAAAACGTGTGTGTGCAGCGCCCCGTTGCCCTGACCCTTGTCACAGATCAGAAGGGGAAAAAGTGCAGGTTTCTGTTGCCAGGTACCTGCGAACCCCGCCTTAAGCGGCAAAGCCTAAGGACTTAGGTTCGGCGACTTAAGCTGCTTACGCAGCCAGAGCCATTGCCGGAGCACGGTTGTCATTGGCAACTGTACATTTGGACCGATAACGGTGGTACCTCACCGAGCAAAAGCTGGCCCCTTTAGACGTTCGTCGATCCTATTTCGACCCCAATCGCCCGCAATGCCGGGAAGTTTGGTGGAGTCGCCGGGTACCGCCCCCGGGTCCGAGCCGTGTATTATGGGTGCGTTTATCGCCATAGTCCGGGTTGCCCCGCACACCTCCTACATAGGGCGTCGGGGGCCGGCGCGCAAGGCGGCTATTTGGTGATCACGGCGGCGATACGGGCCGCGATCGCTTGGCTCCCCTTGACGGATGGGTGGATAAGATCAAGGCCGTGGTAGGACCTGTCGCCATCGCGGGTCACCAGATCGGACATCGGCATGAAGGTGATGCCCTGATCGCGCGAGGCCATGAGCGCAAGACGGCGGTCCATTTCGTCCCCCAGCGGCCCGCAACTTTCCACTGGAGAGATCAGTCCCGGGGTGCGCAGATAGCCGGTATAGATCACCCTGGCCCCGGTCGCGCGCAGTTTGGCCACGAAGTTCGGGATGGTGCCCTTCATGCCGTCCCATGAAATCAACCGGTTCAGGGTCAGGGTGCATTTGCCGCAGCCGCAGCCGAACAACAGGTCATTGCCGCCGCCGTTCATCACCACATAGTCCCAAGGGCCGCCGTTGAACTGAGACCGGATATCCATCCCAGCAATATCAAGAAGGGGCAGGCTAAAGAAATAGCGCGCGCCAAGGGCCGAATTGTCCTGAACCGGGTTGCCCACTTGCTTGCTGAGCGATTGCGCAACCGAGCTGCCGAACAGCCTGTTGATTGCCATCAGCGAATCGCCCATGACCAGAACGCGCGGCACCTCCGCCTGGGCGGGGCTTGACAGACAAAGCGTGAGGATCAGCAGGGCTATCCGCCACATCATCTGGGTTCTTTCGGATCACAGCATCTTTGCCGGAAGATTATGCGATTTGACCCAAGGGCAAAAGTCAAAATCATGTAAATTGGTATGAAGGTCGCATTCTTGCCAGGGTCACGGATAAGTCCTGCGGCAGGTCAGTCCTTGGACCGGATATAGGTGCGGGCGATACTGCGCAGGCGGCTTTGGTCGAAGGGCGCGCCGTGGCCGGCCAAGACAAGGCGGCAGTCAAGGGCCAGAAG
>CAMDHB010000204.1 GCA_945897655.1 Pseudorhodobacter antarcticus | reverse complement strand
TTCGGGTGCGGCGGCGATCAGGCGGGTCAGGGTCAGTTGGCGATCGTCGGTCATAGGGTGCGGGCCAATTCTTCCAATTGGGTGGCGGCGGCGCCCCAGCCATCGTGAAAGCCCATCTTGCGGTGGGTGTCCGCATCCTCGGCAGTGCGGTGGCGGACGGTGGCGTTGTAGCGGGTGCCGGTGCCTTCGGGGGTGAAGGTCAGGATGGCGGCAAAGCGCAGGCCCGCGCCCGATTGGGGTTCGGCGAGGGGGGCAAAGTCGGGGCCGAAGATGTCGGTGAAGACCAGTTTGCGCTGGGGGATCACCTCCAGAAAGCTGCCCTCGTTCGGGACGGCTTCGCCGTCGGGGCCATTCATTTGGGTGAAGAAACTACCCCCGGCGCGCAGGTCAATCACGGCTTCGGACACGAACCAGGGTTTGGGGCAGAACCATTGGCACAGGAGTGCGGGTTCCGTCCAGCAGCGCCAGACCGTGGCGGGGGGTGCGGACAGCAGGCGGTCCAGTTCCAGATCAAGGGCGGGGTTCAGCAGCATCAGGTTTCCTTATCCACAAGGGTCGCCAACAACGCCTCGAGCCGGTCAGTCCGTGCCTCCCACAGGGCGCGCTGGGCTATCATCCAGTCTGACGTCGCGGCGAGGGTTTCGGGGCGGGCCGTGCACAGGCGGGTGCGGCCGGTCTTGACGGTTGAGATCAGTGCCGCATCCTCTAGCACTTGCAGGTGCCGCATCACGGTGGGCAGGGCCAGGCCGGTGGGCCGGGCCAGTTCGCTGACGGGAACGGCACCTTGCCCCAACCGGGCCAGCATGGCGCGGCGGGTGGGGTCGGAGAGGGCCTGAAAGATCAGGGAGAGGTCTGGGTCATGCTTAGTCATGAAGCTAAGTATCATGGCGAAGCGACGTTGGAAAGGGTTTTTGCGGACAAATGACCAAGGCACAGTCAGGCCATTGGTCTTTCCCACCGCTCTGTGGCTATAGGGCTCGCGACCCCATCTTGCGCCGGACTGCGTTTGGGTATCTTTTGCCCACGGTCCCGCAGCATTCGGAGGAAATAATGGCCACACGTGTAGATCGCGCCGGTTTGCAGGTTGATCAGGTTCTGGCCGAGTTTCTGGAAACGCGGGCCCTGCCCGGGCTGGACATTGGCCCTGACGCCTTTTGGACCGGGTTTTCTGACCTGATCCACGACTTTGGGCCGCGCAACCGTGACCTGCTGGCGACGCGGGAGCGGATGCAGGCGGCGATTGATGGCTGGCACAGGGCGCGGGTGGGCCAGCCCATGGATCATCAGGCCTATTCCGATTTTCTGCGCGAGATCGGGTATCTGCTGCCAGAAGGTGGGGACTTCCAGATTGACACCACCAACGTGGACCCCGAAATCGCATCGGTTCCGGGGCCGCAACTGGTCGTGCCGATTACAAATGCGCGCTATGTGCTGAATGCGGCCAATGCGCGGTGGGGGTCGTTGTATGATGCCCTGTACGGCACCGATGCGATGGGGAAACCGGCACCGGGCGGGTATGACCGGGGCCACGGGGCGCGGGTTGTGGCGCGGGCGCGGGTGTTTCTGGACGAGGCGTTTCCGATTGTCGGGACCAGTCATGTGGACGTGCGGCGGTATTATGTGGCGAACGGGGCGCTGCTGATTGATGACCAGCCGTTGGTGCACCCTGAAAAATTCGCGGGCTACACCGGCAACCCCAAGGCCCCCGATTCGGTTCTGCTGGTCAACAACGGGCTGCATGTCGAACTGGTGTTCGACCGCGCGCATATGATTGGCAGCCGTGATCAGGCGGCTTTGGCCGACATCGTGCTGGAGGCGGCGGTATCGGCCATTCTGGATTGCGAGGATTCGGTGGCCTGCGTGGATGCCGAGGATAAGGTGGCGGCCTATGCCAACTGGCTGGGCGTCATGCAGGGCGATCTGTCGGCTGATTTTGACAAGGGCGGGCGGCGGATGACGCGGGTGATGAACGCGGACCGCGTCTTTACCGGGCGGGATGGCGGGGTTTTGACGCTGAAGGGCCGTGCGCTGATGTGGGTGCGCAATGTCGGGCATCTGATGACCAATCCGGCCATTCTGGACCGGGATGGGTTGGAGGTGTGCGAAGGGCTGATGGATGCGATGGTGACGGTTCTGATCGCCAAGCATGATCTGGCCAAAGTGGATGGCTTGCGCAATTCGCACCACGGGTCGGTTTATGTCGTGAAGCCCAAGATGCACGGGCCGGCAGAAGTGGCCTTTGCCGATCAGGTGTTTGGAACGGTCGAGGATGTTTTGGGCCTGCCCCGGCATACCGTCAAGCTGGGCGTCATGGATGAGGAACGGCGCACCTCGGTCAACCTGAAGGAATGTATCCGGGCGGCGAAAAGCCGGATCGCGTTCATCAACACCGGGTTTCTGGACCGGACCGGGGATGAAATTCACACATCGATCGAAGCAGGGCCGTTCAGCCGCAAGGATTTCATCAAGCGCAAGTCGTGGATCGGGGCCTATGAAAACCAGAACGTCGATATCGGGCTGGAATGCGGGCTGTCGGGCCGGGCGCAGATTGGCAAGGGGATGTGGGCGGCGCCGGATCTGATGGCGGCAATGCTGGAACAGAAGATCGAGCACCCGAAGGCGGGCGCGAACTGTGCTTGGGTGCCATCGCCCACGGCGGCCATCCTGCATGCCTTGCATTACCACAAGATCGATGTCTTTGCCGTGCAGCGCCGGTTGGCGGCGGGGGGGCGGCGGGCCTTTGTCGAGACGGTACTGGAGATTCCGCTGGCCTCGTATCGCCGCTGGACAGAGGCGCAGATATTGCGTGAGGTCGAGAACAACGCCCAAGGGATTCTGGGCTATGTGGTGCGCTGGATTGATCAGGGGGTGGGCTGTTCCAAGGTGCCCGACATGAATGATGTGGGGTTGATGGAGGACCGGGCGACCTGCCGCATCTCGTCGCAGCACATTGCCAACTGGTTGCTGCATGGGGTGGTGACGGAGGGTCAGGTGGAGGCGGCGCTGCGGAAGATGGCGGCGCTGGTGGACCGGCAGAATGCGGGTGACGCGCTTTACCGGCCGATGGCGCCTGATTTTGATGGCATCGCCTTTGCTGCCGCCCGCGATCTGGTGTTCAAGGGGCGGGTTCAGCCGTCAGGCTATACCGAGCCTATCCTGCACGCCCGGCGGTTGCAGGTGAAGGCGGGCAACCGCTGAGGGCTTGCAGATCTGGACGGATTGTGAAATCGTTTGAGTTGAGGGACTTGGGTTTCAGGAATTGACCCGGCGGAAAAGTTTGCCCCTTAGCCGATGTCCAGCGCAATCGCATGGACCCGCTGGTTCAGGTCACCCAGGGCGGCATGAACGGCGCGGTGGCGCGCGACGCGGGGCATGGCGGCCAGGCTGACGGCCCGGATTCGGACCGCAAAATGGCTGGCGCCTGAACCGTCATCGCCCGAATGACCGGCGTGGCGGTGGCTGTCGTTGACCACCTGCAACTCGGACGGTTGAAAGGCGCGTGTCAAGCGATCTTCAATCTCATCTGAAACTTTCATTTTGTCTCAACCCCTTCTATCTGCCGCCAGAACGACTAAACTGAGTGGCCCGAGTCGGAAAGGCCGCTTTATGAGCAAACCACCGTTGTTTGAGTTTGATATCAGGGTTTCGTCCGACAAGGCGAAGCGCAAGACGACACGGCGGGGTATGTCGGGGGCGTTCGAGACGTCGCAGAAGGCTTGCGACTATCCCGACTGCAAGGAAAAGGGGGCGTACCGCGCGCCAAAGTCGCCGGATCATCTGGACGAATTCTTCTGGTTTTGCCGCGACCATGTGCGTGAGTACAATTTGAAGTGGAATTTCTTTGGCGCGGCCACGGATGAGGAATTCCAGAAGCTGCTGGAAAAGGACCGGTTGTGGGAGCGGGAAACCAAGCCCTTCAGCCGCAAGGATGACGGGCGGGCCTGGGCGCGGCTGGGGGTGAATGACCCGATGGGTTTGCTGGGCGACAAGGCCACGCAAAGCCCGGGCAAGCCGGTGAACAATGCGACGCGCAAATTGCCCGCGCAGGAACGCAAGGCGGTCGAGATTCTGGATGCGCGGGACAGCTGGACCAAGACGGAAATTCGCAAGCAGTACAAATCGCTGGTCAAGGACCTGCACCCCGACATGAACGGCGGCGACAGGTCGGACGAAGAGCGGCTGCAAGAGGTGGTCTGGGCCTGGGACCAGATCAAGGACAGCCGTTATTTCAAGGAATAGGCGGGGGGTCTGACCGCGGCGGTGGATGCCACGAATAGACGGAATTTACGAATGTTCCGAAACGGAGCCGTCGAGGGCTCCGTTTCGATTTGCTTGAAGAAATCGGTTTTCGCGGTCTATCCGGCGCGGCGGATGAAATCGTACTTCAACAGCCACATCAACACCCGGTCCACATACATCGGGTTCAGGCCGGTGGCGGTTGAGATGGTCTCTACCGTGGCGGGGCTGGCGGCCCGTGTCACCGTACCCAGCACCGCGGCAATCTGTTCGGGGCCTGCAAAGTAGCGGTTGAGGGCGGCATAGTTGCGCAGGGCCAGAACCTGGGTCAGGGAGGGCCGGCCGGTCAGGTCGCAGGCGACAAAGTGGTTCAGAGCCGGATCAGCCACCTCGGACGGATAAGCGCCGAACAGCAGCGTGGGAGCGGGCGCCACGGGCAGCACGTGGCCCGGTATGCGCTGCGACCGGGCAAGGCCTGCGGCGCGGACCTTTTCCTGCTCGGCCCACAGCGCCTGATACTGCGGGATGACGGTGGCCCAGTCATACTGTTGCCGAACCCTGGCCTTTGCCCCCGCCGCAAGTCTTGCCCGCAGATCGGGGTTGGTGGCCAGAGCCACGATGCCGGCCTTGAGGTCGGCCATGTCAACCTCGGTCATGGCGGAGACGGCAGCGCAATACTGGCTGTAATCATCAATACCGCCTTGCAGGCGCAGGGATTCGTTGGCGGTGTGGCGCGGACCCAGCGTGCGGGTCTTGATCCGCAGGCCGACATCGGGGGTTACCGTATCTTTCATCCCGTCCCAGTCGGACACCAGCAAGGGCAGTCCGGCGGCCATGCCTTCCAGAGGGGCCAGACCGAAGGTTTCCTGAATGTTGTCGATCATGAACAGCGAGACATCGGCACCGGACAGGGCCGCGGTGCGATCTTCGGCCTTTGCCCCGTCCAGCAGCAGAAAGCCCACATCCGGCATCAACTGGGCCGCGCCCTTGGTGAAGACATCCTTGGCATAGGGGTGGCGAAAGACGCCGCAGAACACGATGTGCAGTTTCTGCCCGGGTTTCAGGGACTTGGTGGCCGCCTGCATGGCGATGTAGATCGGCAGGGGGTCGAACTTCTCATGCGGGGTCAGGCGGGCGATGGTGGAAAAGACCACATCATCGGGGCCGCAGCCCAAGCGGGCGCGCAGGGCGATGCGGGCGGCCTCATCCCGGGCAAAATCGTCGACATGGATGCCAAGGGGGATCACCGGCAGCATCGGGCGGGGCGGCGGGTCGCATTTGAACCGCATCCGGATATGTTCGTCGATCAGGTCCATCTGCGTGGCAACCGACGCCCGAACGGCGCGCGAGGTGCAGATCAGCGCGTCCCAATCCATCACCGGGGCCATGCGCAGATCGAACAGGCCCTGCATGATGCCCATGGTCGATGTGGTATGGGTGATGCCGGAAATCGTCCAGGCGGCGCTGCCATTGTCGGCGCGGCGCCATGCTTCGGAGGCAAAGTTGGCGGCCGGGTAGTAAAGCTGGGTCAGCGGCGCAATCTTGCCCGGTCGAACCAGACCCACGGCGCGCAGGGGGATGTTCGGGCGCAGGGTGCGGACGAGGGACGCGACCTCCTCCGCCTCGGTCGTGGCTTTGGACAGGATCACGAATTCACTGACATCGGCGTGGCGCAGAAAGCCCTTGAGAAAGCTTTCCCCGGCCACACGGCGGCCGTTGATGCCCTTTTCGGAGGGACGGTAACCGTCGGAGGCGTAAAAGATGGCGGCATTCGCCTTGGGGTTGGTCATTTGTGCTGCATCCAAAGCCAAGGTGTCGGGCCGCCGCGCCATTCCCAAAGGGCGATCAGGCGGTCAAGGTCGGACATCTCTTCCATCCAGGGCGGCAGGGTCGAGGCGTCGAGCTGCCGGTCCAGGCGGGTGACAGTGTGGGTGGCGGCAAAGCGAGCGGTGAGGGTGGCGGTGAGGCCGGGGCGCATCACGTCGTGGCATTCGACCAGGATGTCGGCATGGGCAAGGCCAGGGGCGGAAATGGGGTCAAGAAGTGTGGCCTCGGCCCCTTCGATATCGCAGATCACCACGGTGGATTGATCTTCGCAGATTGCGAAATCGGCATGCTCCATCCGCCCGCCGATCTCGACCCGGTCGGCTACACCGTTGCGCGCCGCCAGTTCGCGGCACAGCGCCTGAGCCTTGGGGTTGTCATCACGTGCCAGAACGCGCGCCCCTGGCATCCGGCGGGCGAGGCCGATGGCGTAGTAGCCTTCGGCGGAACCCACGTCGATCACCAAGGGGTAGGCGCGGGTGATGATCTCTTCGATGATCAGCGCGAGGCTGCACTCATACACCCCTAGAAGTCTGGCCGAGCGGGAGCCTTCAGAG
>CAMDHB010000203.1 GCA_945897655.1 Pseudorhodobacter antarcticus | reverse complement strand
GCGGCGGGAATGGCGGGAATGTTTCTCTCTCCTTTATACGTGTGTGTTTGGTTCCTCAAAAATCGATCCGCGAAAGAGAGGAAACATTCCCGCCATTCCCGTCATTCCCCCTCCCGTTCCACACGTTAGGGCACCTGACCTGCCACTGGTCTTTCATCCAGCTGCGATCGGAACCGGTAGCTGATTTACGCCTTTCGGCGTGTGTTGAGCAATCGCCCGGCGCGTGGAACCCTCTTCGCGTGCATCGGGTCGGGCGATTGCGGTGGTCAGGCGCAGGCCGTGGTCTACATCAACGCAACCCAAACCGACCAGCAGGTGCAGGCAGTAGCTTAAAGCAACCCGGAAACTGTCCAAGAGTTGGGGAGTAGCTCAGCACCATACCCTCCCTGAAGGGACAACCGCAAGACCGATGCAGCTTCCGTGTGACGCATGTGACGGATGTGACGGGTTTTCCCAGATGCTTTCACTCACACTGCATGTATACCCAGTCTTTCTTGGGGTTATCTATTCGCTGGAAAGCATTTCCATGTGGGAGAACCCGTCACACCCGTCACATCCGTCACGTTCCGTCGGCCCAGATGACCCCGTTCAGCTTCAGCCCCACCACCCAAGCGCCCTCACGGGTCTTCTGTTTGCCGAAGCTCAACTGGGTCAGGCGGTCGCGCAGGGTTTTGTGGGTGACGGCGAGCTTGATGCCGTTCAGTTCAACCCAGCTCTTGTAATGCTTGAACACTTCGCTGGATTTTTCGCGGCTGTCGGCCTCGCGGGTACAGGCCTCTTCGACAAACTGGGCAACCTGATCGGTCTCAAGCTTCCATTCGTTCTTGGCGGCCTCTGAGCTGGCAGGCCGGGTGAACCCATCTTGCAAAGCTTGGGCATAGGCCGCCAGACACAGATTCAAGATGCCTGACAGTTCGGCGATCAGTTTGTCCTTTAGCTGCGGGTCCTGCTCGGCTTTCACGAAGGTGCGGTTGAAGGTCAGGATCATGGCCCGACGAAAGATGGCATTCGAATGGTCGCGGGTGTGGGGCATGTGGTTGGTCCCAAACCAGCAGGTTGCAAAAGGCCGCATGGTGAAGGGGTTCTTGAACTTATGCTCCACCGTTGATGCCTCGCCGGAAACGATCCCCTTGAGTTCTGCGTCCGCCATGACCTCACCCTGATTGATCTCGGTGACGATGTTGGCAAGTTTCATGTGCATGTGCGCCCGCTGGAACGACCGTTCGAAATTCGCCGGTTGCACCCCACATGTGTTTTCGGCCCCACAGAGCGCTTCCAGCACGGCCAGCAGCACCGACTTGCCGTTGGCCCCGTTCCCTATGAGCATGACGAACAGCTCATGCCGGGCATGGCTCATCAGGGTGTAGCCCATCAGTTCCAGCACCGCCTGCACCTTTTCGGCCCTGTCTTCATCGTCCCGGAACACCTGCTCCAGAAAGGCAAGGAACAGGGGCGCCTTGGCGGTCGCATCACAGGCCACTGGAATTTGTGTTGTGCGGTAAAGCTCGCGGCGGTGCGGCATCAGGACCCACTTGCCGTCCACCAATTCAAGTTCGCCGTTGGGGCAGTTCACCGTCTCTGGGTTACCAAGGTTGAACGCATGCCCTTCGGCGTAGATCGTGTTGCTGAGAACCTCGACCACCCCATTGATCAGCCCCGACGTGATTTCCTGCCCAGCATCGGCGACGACGCCCTGCGCGATCTGCTTGACGGCCTTATCATCGCAGCGCACCCAAACCCCCTTGGTGCCGTCCCACATCCAGAACACGGCGTCGGCGAAGATGATGTTCTCAGCTCCGACGGTCTCGATGGTCTGGTAGGCGAGGGCAAGCTGATCGTCGCCACCACCCTCGTCGCTATCCGTCGCTGCCCCTTGCTGGCGCAGGACGGTCAAGGACATGCCGGTGGTCGACTTGAGCGTCTTGAGGATCGTTTCGCGCGGGATGGGTTTCAACTTGGCGGCCATGCCCGCAATCTCGGAGATGGCATCTGTGTCAAGTGAAGTAAGGCACTTGGCTTCTGCCAGCAGTTCGTCAAAGTCGGCCTTCATGTGTGCATCGGCGAGATGGTGTGTCGTCGAGGTGCCGACATCATAGACGCAGGCCTTGCCTTCCTTAAGCATGAAGATGACGCCCGCTTCCGACTCGCTGGCGCGGAACGGCGCCTCGCAGCGCAGCTTATCGCCCGGCTTCATACCCGTAAGCCACGCCTTCAGAGGCTTCACCTCACCCTTGACCGTGATCTCCGTATCATCCGTATCAAGGGTCAACTGACCGTAATCCATGCAACTGAGGCCACTTTCCCCCTTGGTCAGACGCAAGCGGACACCGGTCGTCCGGCGATATTCGACCAACTGCTTGGCCTGCGGCGGCTCCAGCCAGCTGACATCGAGCGGTCCAGCCCCTTCGTTCTCAATGCGGATGTCAGCATCAGCGACCGCATAGCCCTGCGCTTGGCTGATATCGGGCTTGGCGCAGAAGATCAGGCGTCCCGGCACCCAGACTGCCGTGTCAAACAGCGTCCGCTGTGCGTGGCCGATGACCTTGCCCGGTTCGGTCCGGCTGTGGCGCGGTGATGGAAATGCAAGACCTTTCAGCACCATCGCCACGCTGACATAAGCGCGCAGGGTCTCGAGCTTCTCTGGGTCCGACAGGCGAATATAGACGTGCGACGCGCCACCAAAAGCACCGTTGTCACTGACTCGGGCCGAGGACGAGCGCAGTTCCACCCGCTCGCATTTGCTGATGCCGGGCAGGAGGGCTTCGAACATCTCGAGCCGCTTTGCGACCTGCATGCCACGCCATTCAGGTCGCATGCCCTCGGGGTCGTCCGCGTCAAACAGCGTCCATCCCGAGTTGATGATGCTCCGCTTTAGCCGGGCCGCAACCCTGCGACCGCCGACATCGTGAACGCCACCCTCGATTTTCTGGCCCTTCACGCCCACAAACTTGACGAGTTCCTGCTCGGTGATCACATCAAAAGGCTTGTCGCCATCGATCCAGCGACCGGGGACGATCACCTGATTGTGGCTTTCTGTGACCCCCTGCAGCACGGCCACCAAGTCGGCAGCGGTCTCCACGGGGATCATCTTGGCCTTGGCGCGTATGACATTGGCAACGGCGCGCTTTTCCAGCGCGCCGTCAACCAGTGTGTAAGTCTTGCAGACCCGTTCAGGAAAGGAAGACGTCAGGACCGTGATCGCGTTAGTCATGCCACCACCCCGGTCAAGAAGAAGCTGAGGTGCCGGGCCTCCTCTTCGCCCAGATTGGACCCTGCGGGGATGAACCCACAAAAAAGCGCCTTCAAGCGCGTGTCCGGCGCGATCTGACAAACCATGATCTGCCAAACAAATGCTTCGTGGTCAGCGATGGACAGAACCTCGTCCTTGCGCAGGAGTTCGATTTCGGCATCGGTGGCGTTCCTGACCCAATGACGGCGGTCAGGATGCTGGGCAGCAAATTCGCGGTCCAAGTCCATGCCGACCTCGAATGCTTGCGTAACGTGATCAATGGGGGTGAACATGATCAACGCGCCCCCATGCGGTCGTTGAGCCACTGCGTCAGGTCAGAAGTGCACCTACCGACAGCGCGCGGCCCAATCTTGAGCGACGCTGGAAAGGTCCCGGCTGCCACTCCGTCGTAGATAGATGCCTTGCCGAGGCCGCTGAGGGCCGCGACATTGCGGTGACCAGTGGCTTGTTGGGGTTCCGCATCGCTGGTCGTTTGGATTTGGATGCTTTTCCAGAAGGCTCTAATGTCAGTCATTTCGACGTTCCTTTTTGGGTTTGAACGCCGGGTGGTTTCTTGGTATTCTCGCTTTGCACACAGAGCCTACCAAGCCCCGGCCCGGATTGTGGGTCGGGGATTACTTTTGGGTCGGGGTGCGCGTCTGGCGGGATGCGATCCATTCCATCAGTTCACTCTCGCGCCAGCCGATAGCGCGCTTTCCGAGCATCACCGGCTCGGGAAAGGCCTTGGCGGCCAAAGCGTTATAGAGCGATGATCGGCACAAGCCGGTGAGGTCGAGGGCGGACGGGAGGCGGTGAATTTTGTTTTGCATGCTCTTGGATCCATCGGGTTGTTGATGGAGCCAACTCTGCCAGATCAGTTCAGGACAGTGGCGGGCAGTGTCCTTAAGCGCCTTTCAAAAGGTGCTTGTTTCGGTTCCACGTCCTTAGTATCGCGGCGACGCTTATCCCTAGGCCAGCAGTGTAGGCCTGCTCCGCTGCAGATTTCAGAGAATGCTCAGGCAGGAGTTTATTCATAAATGCCAGAAGCTTAGCTGTATTTGGAGTCAAGAAACGATTTCGCTGCTTCCCACCAGCGCTGGCGGCCTTTTGGGTCTTGGCACCTCGGACGATGTGTCCCTTGTAATGCAGCCGCCAGTCCCACTCGGTCATCATCGCGCCCAGCATTTGCGACCATGCCAACTTCGACTCCAGTGGCGCATCTTCACGAAGCATTATCGCGTCGGCGTAACCCCAGCAGGTCGCAGCATACCAGCCGTCAGTAAACACCGCAAAGCTGTTTGGGTCAGGCGGAAAATCAGGCATTGCGCCCATAACTTTCGTCAAGACTCGTCGTGCGTCGACGACCACCGTCAGTAGGTTGTTCCAGTAGTCAGATGGATTGAGGCTGGCGAAGAAGGCATCGCTCTCCGGCCCCTGTAGAAACCGCATCACTGTCAATCGCTGAAGCTCATCCTCGCCAACGACGGTGATCTCGGCACTTGTGGGTAGCTCTGCCTTAGTCATGTCAAGCCCTACCCGTCCCAATCACGAAATCCGCCCACCGTTGAAGAACCTTACGACGCTCTTCAAGCATGTCCGTACGCGAGTAAGCTGCGTCAAGGTATTTTGGCTGGTGCGATTTGATGAAATCCGACACCCGCTTATCAACGCCGTTGTCTGTACACCACGATCCAAGTGTCGCGCGAAACCCGTGTGTCGTGATGTCATCAAACGTCTTGAGGGCGTAGAGCATCGTATTCTCGGACATCGGCTTGCCGTCGGCATTGGCCAGAACGTATCCAGTACCGTCGCTGGCATCCTTCAGGACCCTCAACATTGTTATCGCCTGCGCCGGAAGTGGCTGTCGGTGCGATTTCCGTTTCTTCATGTCCAGCGATGGTGTGGTCCAAACTGCGGCATCCAAGTCGACGTGCGCCCACATCATCTTCCTGATCTCGCCAGTGCGCTTGCCCAGCAACACGGCCAAGGCGATGCCAACTTGAGTCTGAATGCTCATGCGTGGGCGGTTGTTGAGCCACACCCAGAACTCATTTACGCGCTCGTAGGGGAGGGAAGAAAAGTGCTCTATCTGATGCTGTTGCAAAGGCAACGACCGTGGCGGCGGTGTCGGATTGTCGTCCCGAAGTTCAAGATCGATGGCGTAGTCGAAAATGCGCTCGATGTTGCCGCGAACCTTGATACCCGTCGGATGCTTCTCAACCCAGATCGTGCGGATGGCGTCGGTGATCTCTTTCCGTTTGATCTCGTTGATTGGTCGTCGACCGAGAGCCGGGAAGACGTGATCTTCAAGTTGCTGGAGGACTTGACGCTTGTAGGGGCCCTCGGACAGACCATCCTTAAGGTGCGTATTGTACCATTCCCGCCCAATCTCTTCGAACGTCGGCGTGGGCCGGTCAACAGCAACTTTTTGACCCTTCACGAGGGCAACCATTGCGTCAGGTTCTATCGTCGTGCTGATTGCGTTCCGAACAGCCTGAACCCCGTGACCCTCCTTGATAAGATCGACAATGCGAGGGGTGATAGCCCGTGCCTTCGGCGCGCTTATGACCGGCCAAGCGCCGATGGTGATCAGAACTCGCTTCCCATCAATGGTCGTTCGGCAGAGCCAGTTCGCTGCGCAAGAGGTCCGAGTGTGTAGGTAGAGGTTGGGCGTACCATCAGGGTGCTGCTTTTGGACGCCGGACTTGGCTAGGGATGCGATTTCTTTGTGCGTGAGCATGGTCTGTATACCGTCCGTATACCTATGATGGTTTGGCAGACTATGGACCTAAGTGGACTTTTGTGCAAGCTTTTGGCATGAAAATGTGAGAAAATGCCTTTATATGTTGGACTTACCTGAAGAGTTATGAACCTTAGAGGACTGATATGTGGAGTTCTGTCTCTCCGCCACTTGCCCTTGAAAACTGTGTCTCCGATCCAAGTACTACAGAGAAATTCTCGTTGTTCTCGGGAGTTATAGCCGATGGGCTGTGCACTGCGACTGTCGCAGCGTACCCTCAAAGTGCTCTCTCGGGGCCCATTCTCTCTGAAGCTGATGACTGCGTCGTTTTGGTGTTCAGCTCGCAGTAGATTGAAAAGATTGGCGTTTCAGGTGCCGCATTTTTTAGTTTCGATCTGCGTGGCCTTCGCCTGCTGCCGCGACTGAGGTCGAAATTTTGGGCGCGCGTCTTGGCGCACGGAAGAACTTTCCATCCCAGTTTTGCCTGCAGCCTAGCCTTTGCTTTGGGCGGGAGGACTAAGCCGCTCCGCGGCATTGGCGCTTGGGGCTGGCGTTCGGCCCTCAATTCAACGTTCCTCTTTGTTTGAAGCCTTTCCTGTCTGACGATTGGGGTCTTCCCACCCGTCAGACAGGAGGTTTCGATGAAGGAGGAGA
>CAMDHB010000202.1 GCA_945897655.1 Pseudorhodobacter antarcticus | reverse complement strand
CATCAAGACCCGACCCCGACACCCCGATGTCGCCCCAGGCCACGCCTTTGCCTCCCAACGGCGCAGAATGACCGCACCCAAACTCCCAAAGGACAGCGCCATGCAAACCATCGTCAAACTGCCCCCAACCACCGCCGAACCCGCCACCGGCGATCTTGACGGCTGGGTCGTCACCGAAGGCACCCCTTCCATGAAAACCTGGGTCCTGCACACCTCTGCCACAGGCGACATGATGTCGGGCATCTGGGAATGCACTAAGGGCAGCTACCACGCGACCTACACCGCCTACGAATATGTCGTCCTGATCAAGGGCCGCATCACCATAACCCCCGACGGCGGCACCCCCGTCACCGTCAGCGCAGGCGATGCCTTCGTGGTTGAGCCCACCTTCAAAGGCATCTGGCGAATCGAGGAGGACGTCCGCAAGCATTTCGATTTCCGTCTGGATTGAATGGTTTAGGCGGAGAACACCCGGCTGCTATCGCATAACAGCCGGGTGTTTTTGCTTAGCCCGCCCCATTGCCCCATGTCTGGTCCAAGGCAAACGCCACCGGGATCCTTCCCACGGCACCTGCCCAACCGAAACCCGAAAGGACCTGACATGCTGCCTTCCATGTTCGCCAACACCAAACGCACTCTGATCGCCGGCGTCACCACCATCGCCGTCCTGGCCTCCGGGGCGACCCCCGCATTGGCCTGGGGCAAATCCGAACAGCAGTTTCTGGCTGGCGTCGCCACGACCCTTCTGCTGGGTCAAATGATCAAGAACTCGTCCCGCGCCAATCGGCCCCAAACCGCCCCCCAGCCGCATTACCAGCCCTACCAGGAGCGTCCTGTGCGGTATGAACCGCAGCCGGTCAGCATCTATGGCACGCCCATCGGCATGGCCTTTGGCAGCTATTCCGACAATGAACAGCGCCGCATCCAGTCGACCCTGACCGCCTACGGCTATTACTACGGCAATATCGACGGCTCCTTTGGCCCCGGCACCTACAACGCCATCACCGCCTATGCCAACCGCACCGGCAAGGCCGCAGACCTGAACTCCCGCGCCGGCGCCTACAACGTGCTGGACGGATTGCTGTTCTAAATCGTCCCCATCCCGTCGTCCCAACTTGGGGCCGGTTCAGTCCGGCCCCCTTTTTTTGGTGCATGCCCTACCCCAACACCCGCGCCAGATCGTCCCGCAAATCCGCCACATCCTCCAACCCCACCGACAGCCGGAACACCCCGTCCCCGGCCCAGGCCCGATACTCCTCCAACGCCGCCCCCTCCATCCGGTAGGTGCTGGCTTGGATTTCCGCCGTCGGGATCAGCACACATATCGACCTCTGATGCCCCAGCGAAAAGGCATAGTGGATGACCCGGAACCGTTCCGCCATCCGCACCGCCATCGCGGACGGGTCGGCGACCTGAAACGTCAGCATCCCGCCGCCCAGATCCATCTGCCGCCGCGCCAAATCCCGCTGCGGATGGCTGTCCAACCCCGGATAGACCACACGGCTGACCGCGCCCTGCCCCTCCAACCACTGCGCCAAGGTCAGCGAATTCTCTGACGCCAGCCGCAACCGCGGATACAGCGTGTCGATGCCCCGCAATATCAGCCAAGCATTCTGCGCCCCCAACGTCGCCCCCAGATACACCCCGCTTTGCGACCGTATCCGCGACACGACCTCTGACCGCCCGATCACGGCCCCGCCAAGGGCATCGCCATGCCCGTTCATGAACTTGGTCAAGGAATGGATCACCAGATCAATCCCATGCGCCAAGGGCCGCGTCAGAACCGGCGTTGCCAGCGTGCTGTCCACGCTGGTCATCACCCCCGCCGCCCGCGCAATTGCCGCCAACCCAGCCAGATCGGTCAACCGCAACAAGGGGTTGCAGGGGCTTTCCGCATGGATCAGCCGGGTGTTGGGCCGGATCGCCCGCCGCACTGCATCAAGGTCCGACAGGTTCACCGCCGTCACCTCAATCCCAAACCCCGGCAACACCCGCGTCGCTAGCTCATACGCCCCGGCATAGCAGACGTCCGAGATGATCAGATGATCCCCGCCCTTCAGCACCGCCAGAAAAACCGCCGCAATCGCCGCCACCCCGGTGGCACAGGCCAAGGCATCCTCGCCCCCCTCCAACCCGGCCAACCGCCGCTCCAGATCGCGCACCGTGGGGTTGGTCCAGCGGGCGTAAAGATAGGGCTGCGCCGTCAGATCCGCGCCTTCCGCCGAAAACGTGCCAGCACCGGGGCTGAACACATTGTTCACCGACATCGAGATATTGGGCGCAATCGCCCCGGTCACCGGATCAGGCCGCAAGCCTGCGTCCAGCGCGCGGGTGGCCGGGCGCAATCCATCATGGGCCAGCGGCACAGCGGGTTTGGCGGGATGGGGCAGATACATGGGGCAACCTCCGGGTCAGCCCCATCTGCCCGAAGGCCCCCCACCTTGGCAAGGGCACAGAAAAAGGCCCGGGTCACACGACCCGGGCCACCATTTCAGACTGCTCCCGTTAGATCAGTTGACGGCAGTGCCTTCCAGCGCCGGCACTACGGTGCCCGCCTGACGGCCAATCGCAATCCGGCGCGGCTTCAACGCCTCGGGCGTCTCGCGCACCAGATCGATGTGCAGCATCCCGTTCTCATGGTTGGCACCCGTCACGCGCACATGATCGGCCAAGGCAAAGCGGCGTTCAAAGGCGCGGGTGGCGATGCCCCGGTGCAGATAGGCCTTCTGGGCCGCCTCATCCGACCGCTTGGCCGACACATGCAGCGCGTTGTCCCTGACCTCAACCGTCAGGTCGTCCGGCCCAAACCCGGCCACGGCGATTGAGATGCGATACGCATCGTCAGCGGTCTTTTCAATGTTGTAAGGCGGATAGGTCGGCTGGGCGACCTCGGTCGTCAGGGCCCGGTCCATCAGGTCAGCGATCCGGTCAAAGCCAACAGTAGCACGGTACAGCGGGGCGAAATTCAACGTTTGCATGGCATCCTCGTTTGAGCGATGAATGGCCCTCCCACGACGGGACGGGCCAGATAAACGCCGAACCCATCATTGGCATCCGACGCATCCCTCATTTGGGAACGGCAATTTCCCCTTTCAAGAGGCGACTTGTAGGATGGGCGATGCGCCCATCTTCCCTACGCCCGTCGCCGCCCCTCGACCGCCCAGGCCGCCACCGCGGACAGTGCCGCCAGCATCAGCCATAGCCAGGCTGGCAAGAACTCGGTTACCTGAATGTCGCCCGTCTCATAGGCCCCGCGCGGCACGATCCCGATCCAGCCACGCCCAGCCGCTGGCCGGCCCTCACGCACCTGCCGGATGTCAGGCATCCCCGCTTCCAGCCGCACAATGCCGCCGTTTGATGCCGCCACCAGCGGCGTCAGCCCCGCACCGCTGGCGATCGCCTCCTCAAACTCCTTCGGCGCCGATGGCCCGACAGCCACCACCCGCTCCAACTCCCCCTGCTTCAGCCGGTACAGGCCCAGAGATGGCGCTTGCCACTCGGCCACAAACCGGCCCGGGCCCACCTGAGGCAACTCCAGCGGCACCACGGCCCCATCCGGCCCGGTGCTCTGCAACGGCCCCGGCGGGGTATCCAGAATCGTCCGCCGGGTAAAGGTCACCGCCTGCCCCACCGCCGTGGCCGTCAGGTTTTCTTCCTCCAGATCGGGTTCCTTCAGCATCCAATGCGCCAACCGCCGCAGCAGTTCCAGCTGCGGTCCGCCACCCTCATACCCCCGCCCCCACAGCCAGATCTGATCGCTGGCCAACACCGCAATGCGGCCCTCTCCCACCCGGTCCAGCACCAAAAGCGGCCTGTCCCCCGGCCCTGACATCACCACCTGCCCCGACCGTGTCGTCACCTCCATCAGCCGGAACCACCGCCCCCAACCCGCCTCGGGCGCGGCTTCGGTCAGCCCTTCGGTCACCGGATGGCGCTTGCCCAACTCGGTCACTACGGGACGGAACCCTTCGGAAATGATCTGCGATGTCGGTTCAACCGGCAAAATCTCGGCCAGGGGTGATCGCCACAGGCTGTCCACCTCGCCAAACTCCGGCCCCGCCGCCACCAGCACCGTCCCGCCGTTCTTCACATATTGCACGACGTTGTCGATGTAGCTCAGCGGCAATATCCCCCGCATCCTGTAACGGTCAAAGATGATCAAGTCGAAATCCTTGATCTTGTCGATAAACAATTCCTTGGTCGGAAAGGCGATCAACGACAGCTCCGAAACCGGAATCCCATCCTGCTTTTCCGGTGGCCGCAGAATGGTGAAATGCACCAGATCGACCGAGGGGTCCGATTTCAACAGGTTACGCCAGACCCGCTCCCCCGCATGCGGCTCGCCTGAGACGAGCAGCACCCGCAACCTGTCCCGCACCCCGTTGATCTGCACCACAGCCATATTGTTGCGGTCGGTCAACTCGCCCTCCTGCGGCGCGACCGACACTTGCAGCACATTCATCCCGGCATGGGGCACTTCAATCGGCAGGTCCATGTCCTGCCCCACCGGCACCGTGAACGTCACCGGCGCCTCGGCATCCAGCGCCACCGTCAGATCCACCGACGCCGCGCCCGGCGCCGCGCCCTGATCGTCAATCCGCAGGGTCAGCACCGCCTTTTCCCCCAGAATCGCGAAGGCAGGCGCGCTTTTGATCACCAACCGCCGGTCCCAATCGGCCTGTTTGCCGGTCAACAGCACCGACATCGGCGCAGGCAAGCCCGGCGCAACCCCCAGATCATGCACCTGCCCATCGCTGAGCAAGATAACCCCCGCCACCCGCGCCCGCGGTTCCTGCGCCAGCGCATCGGCCACCGCCGCCATTGCCAGCGTGCCTGCATTGTCGGCCCCATCGCGCAGCGTCACCACCCGCAGTTCCGTATTCTCCAACGCCGCGACCTTCGCCTTGACCCCCTCAACCGCCGCCTCAATCTGCTCGGGCCGCCCGGCCAAAGCCTGGCTGGCGCTTTGGTCCACCACCAGAATAACGATATCGCTCAGCGTCTTGCGGTCCTCTTCCTGCAAACTCGGCCCCGCCAGCGCCACCAGCAAGAACCCCGCCGCCAGCGCCCGCAGCGCCCAACCCGCCAACCGCCGCCAGATGCCAAACCCCAACAGCACCGCCGCGAGCGCAGTCAACGCCCACAGCACAGCCACCGGCAGCAGGGGGTCAAAGATCACCGTCTGCGTCATTTGCCCAACCGTTCCAACAAGGCAGGCACATGCACCTGGTCCGATTTGTAATTCCCGGTCAGCACATGCATCATCAGGTTGATGCCAAACCGGTACGCATATTCCCGCTGCTGTTCACCGGCATAGCCCCGCCCCACCGGAAACATCGGCATCCCGTTGTCATCCACCGCCCAGGCGCTCGCCCAATCCGCCCCGCCAATTACCACCGGGGTCACCCCGTCGTTCAGGTTGCGAAACGGCATGCCGTCGACAAGTTCCGCATCCGGCGGCGGCGCTTCGACCCACAGCACGCCCCCGGCAAACCGCCCCGGAAAATCGGCCAGCAGATAGAAGCTGCGCGTCAGCACATGATCCTCGGAAATCGGCTCCAAGGGCGGAATATCCAACCCACTCGCAATCCGCTGCAACGCCTGCGCCTCGGGCGTGGCACCGCCAATATCGCCATCCCGCGTGTCGAACAGGATCATGCCACCCGTCCGCAGAAACCGGTTCAGCTTGGCAAAGGTTGCCGAACTTGGCACCGGCGCATCTGCCAGCACGGGCCAGTACAGAAAGGGATAAAACGCCAACTCATCCTTTTCCACATCCACCGCCATCGGTGCCAGAGGCTCCACCGCAGTGCGGTTCCACAACTGGTCGCCAAGGCCCAAGAGCCCCGCCTTCGACACCGCATCCACGCCCGCATCGCCCGTCACGACATAGGCGAGTATAACCCCCTCAGTCGCCGCAATCGCCACATCGTCCTGCGCCTGCGCCCGCTCCGGCCCCATTGCCATCACAGCCAGTACCACCACCGCCGCCCGCACCAACCGCCCCGACACCAGCAGCGCCGCCAGAATGTCCAAGCTTAACAACACCAGCGCAGCGGCCAACGCAGCCCCCTTCAGGCTCTGCTCCACCACCCCGCTTGGCCCCTCAACCTTCGTGCCCACAGGCCAGACCTGCGGCAAAAGCTCCGTCTTGGCCCCCACCGCATTCAACGCCACCCGCCTCTCTGCCCCGGCATACAGACCCGGCGGCAGGCCCTGACCCGGCCCCGCCTGCACCCCCGCTGCCAGAACGGCCCCATCAACCCCGGCCAGCGCATCGGCCCGCACCTCCTGCCCAAACCCGTCCAGCACCCGCTCGGCCACCCAGGTCTGCCCCGCCAGATCACTCAACTCCGGCAATGCTGGCCGCGTTGACACCGCCAACCGCTCCAGCATCGACATGAACAACCCCGACAGCGGCAGGTTCGACCATTCCGCATTGGCCGTCACATGGAACAACACCACCTGCCCCTGCTCCACCACCTTGCGCGTAACCAGCGGTGTCCCATCGGTCAGCGCCGCAATCGTCCGCCCCGCCAACTCCGGATCCGCTTGTGACAGAACCTGACTGGTCACCGCCACATCATCAGGCACCACCAGCCCGTGAAAGGGCGAGCCTTCGGCAAAGGGGGCC